>JAKSBL010000033.1 GCA_022361115.1 Spirochaetota bacterium
CTATTTATCAGAATCTTTTCTCACCCTTTTTCCCCTTCAAACTCCTTTTATTTTTTAGTAAAAAACAGTATAATTGAGCTAAGAAGAGGTTTTACGATGAGAAGTATAACTTTCCATTTAATGATATTACTAATTTTATTGGTGCCAGGCACAACTTTTGGAGATGATGATATTAAAATGGTACTCCAAACTGGTAATACGAGCATGACAGGAAAAATTATCTTCAGCCATGACAGCTCGCTGTTTGCTTCATTAGATTCAACAGGTTATCATATCCGAGTTTGGAGTAAGAACGGACGTTTAATCCAAATCTTTTCACAAGCTACACCATTTGGTGCTCTTGATATGGTATTTAGTCCTGATAATAAATACTTGGGAATTGCGGCTTCTCAGAAAATTGTTATTCTGAATATAAATAGCGGTAAATCATTTAGTTTTGGAAATAATGCAGAAAGCTCTCCCTATCGAAATTTTTATTCACTAGCCTTTACAGCAGACAGTAAAAACATCATTACAGGAGTCTCTCTAAATATCAATCTTAATCTTCCCCTGACAATGGATATTGATTTTTTTAATGCTGTTTTTAGCAAAAGTCAAGAGAAAGGTAAAAAAACACTTCAGCAAAGCTATGAGTTTGATGAAAAATCAAATATTTATCAGTTACGGATGGATTTGGACAGTTACAAAGATCTCTACTCTAGTTTTATTACTGCCGGTTATAAACTAAATTTTCTTACAGATGATCGTTTCAGAATACGCCTGGAAATGTGGAATCTAGGTGGTAAATTTGTTAGGCTCATAGGGAGTCATAGTAAAAATCAAGGCCATTATATCAGACATGTACGCATCTCTCCTGATCAAAAAACAGTTTTATCCTATGGTACAGATAGTATTATCAAACTGTGGGATTTAGAAAGTGGTTTAATCAATCAGTTTAATGGGGATAACCCCAATTATGTTACCAATTTAGATTTTAGTACAGATGGAAAACTGCTTGGCTGGACTACTTATAATTCTTTAAAAGTCAGTAATATGAATGGTATTATTCTGAAAAACCTTTCCCTCCAATCCGTTCCTTTTGATCTTAATCTGGACAAACGCCTTTATGTCACATTTACTACTAAAGTAATGGGAGAAAATAATTGGTATATGATCTTATCAATTAAAGATTTAGATGGCAAAGTAATTGGAGAAACTCAGAAAATTCCTACTTACCTGCAAGTGAAAATGAGTCCTGATACAAACTTCATTGCTGTTGGAGGCCAGGATGGATCAATGAATCTGATCAATAGAAATGTAGGCCAGGTGGTTTCCATGATTAGTAATGAGCAAGGGGAATGGTTAACTTATACTCATGATGGTTACTGGGATGCATCCCGAAATGGGGGTAATTTGGTTGCTATGGTTAAAGATCTGGATGCATTTGGGGTGGATCAATTTGCTGCTCAATTTAACCGGCCTGATATTATTTTTAAAAGATTGGGAATAGAGGATCCGGAAATGATCCAATACTATTATTATCAATACAAAAAGAGGCTGAAAAGATTAGGTTTAACTGAAGAAGTTTTTTCAAGAGAGTTTCATGTACCAAAAGCAACTATCCTAAAAACAGATCAAAAAGATAAAGATTTGATCATCACTTTTAAATTAGAAGACAGTAAATATCAGTTAAGAAAATATAATATTTACATCAATGATGTTCCGCTTTATGGAGCATACGGTAAAACCATAAACGGACGTGAAGTGGAGCTAACAGAGACGGTAAAATTAACCACAGGTAAAAATAAAGTTGAACTTTCCTGTATCAATGAAAAAGGAGCTGAAGCATTCCGAGCACTCACCTATGCTGCTTATCACAAAAAACACAAAGGAGATTTGTACTACATAGGATTTGGTGTTTCTGATTATAAAAATCCGACAATCAATGATCTAAATTATGCTCATCAAGATGCCCTTGACTTGGAAAAAACATTTTTACAATTAAAAAAATATTATAACCAAATTTATACCTACACATTCATTAATCAAGATGCTTCTGTAACTAATATAAAAAAAGCAAAAATGTTATTACAAAATGCCAGCGAAGAAGACACTTTTGTCCTGTTTATTGCTGGCCACGGATTACATGATAATGATGCAGAAAACACTTACTACTACCTAACATATGAAGCAGATCTTAAAAATCTGGCTAAAACAGCTGCCAATTTTGACCTAATTGAAGATCTATTACAAGGAATTCAGCCAAGAAACAAACTCTTTTTAATGGATACGTGTGAATCTGGTGAAATTGAAGAACAAAGCCAAGCTAATTATTTTAAGTTAGCTGGAACCAGAGGTTTAACTGCCCGAAATATTGAACGGGGGATCAAGCTTAGAAAGAACAAAGCAAATATAAACACAGAAAAAAAACGAACTTATTTACTTGAAAAAGACCGTTATATCTATAATGATTTGCTCAGGCGCAGCGGAGCTATCGTTTTTTCCTCTTCCAAAGGGGGAGAATTTTCTTATGAACACGAGAAATTAAAAAATGGCTTATTTACAGAAGAGGTGATTAATGCGCTATCAAACAGTGCAGTCGATCAGGATAAAGATGGGATGATTTCTGTAGATGAACTTAAAAAATATGTAAGTCAGGCAGTGGCTCAAATCAGTGATGATTTACAGCATCCGACTGTAGATAGAGATAATATTTTCCAAAAATTCGGCTTTCCAATAACTAAATAGTTGATTACTAATCCTGTAATGCATTGATTTAAAGTAAAGCTGATCATACCAGGGAAAACCCAGGGATAAAAGCAGGGAAACTCCTGATAGACAATTTAACTCTTTGGTTGTAAAATGGATAAAAATTATTGAATCAACGAGGAGTTTCCATGAAAAATGATCAAAAAAATGAATTAAATGTTTGTCTCCCTAAGTATAAAATTGATCATGAAGTGCTGGGCTTTCAGCAATTACAAAAACTGGCAGATGAAAACCCTGAACGTATCAATTGGGCAGAATCTATATTGGGAATACCTAAAGTTTGGCAAATAACTCAGGGAGAAGGAATAAAGGTTGCCATACTTGATACTGGAATTGATGAAGATCATCCTGACCTCAAACAGGCAATAATAAAAACAAAAGATTTTACTGGAGATGGCATTGAGGATGAGAACGGACATGGAACCCATTGTGCAGGTATTGTCGGGGCCCGGTTAAATGGAGTGGGTTTTGTTGGTGTTGCACCAAAAGCAGAACTTATAATCGGAAAAGTTTTAAATAATAATGGCAGTGGGCAATATTCCTGGATTTGTGAAGGTATTAACTGGGCAATGGAAGAAGGAGCAAATATTATATCTATGTCACTGGGTGGCCCTTACTCCAGTCCAAAATTGTTTAAAACAATCCATCAAACTCTTGCTAATGGAGTATTTATTGTTTGTGCAGCAGGTAATGAAGGTTCTTTATATACCAATAGTATTGGATACCCTGGCAGGTATGGAGGAGTCATTACTATAGCATCTCATGATCATAATGGCAATCCATCCGGTTTTTCCTCAAGAGGTGGTGAAGTTGACTTTATGGCGCCAGGTTCTAAAATCTGGTCAACCTATAAAAAGGGAGGATATGCTGAACTTAGTGGGACTTCTATGGCAACCCCTTTTGTAGCTGGATTAGCTGCATTAATTGCATCCAAACATTTTAATACTTCTTCCAATAGTACTCCGCTAGATAATAATGAGGACATGATGAGTCATTTAATGAGAATGGCGACTCATTCCGGATATCATGATAATCATTCAGGTTACGGACCTTTACAACCTTTTGGGTATTTTGGGTGAAGCAGCTTAATATAGTCAATTATATTGAGACTATGTCTGGGGAACAGAGCCATTATTAAAGTTTTATACTGAAGTTGTTTTGAAAAAAAGATGCCTGGCACCATAGCTAGTCAATAATAAAAAAAGGTTTTCTACTCTATTTATGATAACAGAGTAGAAAACCTATTTCTGCGAATTATTAGCAACATGATTTATTCAAAAAATTCCAGACGATTAAATGAATAAACCAATGGGTCTTCATCCAAAAATTCTGACATAATCAAAATATCCTCATGGGAATAGAGAAAAAGCCTCTTATCGATATTAGGGCCGACAGGAGTTCTTAAAGGCTGCCAATCTCCGGTATAATGTTCATCTATTTCTGTAAAACCAAGAACAATATTTCCCCAAACGTCAAGAGTATAGATCCCTCTGACTGCTGATTGAATCGTAATTCTTCCACCTACAAATTCATATATTTCTACGTTTACACTGCCCTGTCCTGAGTCTAAAGGGCCAAAGTGATAAAAGGCGTGAGCAGGATCATGTATTGTCCAGGTATGATTTGACAAACCAGTCCGCCAGTCTCCCTGGATAGCTTGTGAATCAAAACTAATATCCACACCTGATACTTGCAGATGTAATCCCCCGCCTAATTGTTCTAAAATACCGGTAAAGGCGAGAGGAGATACATGTTCTTCCCAATGGTCTTCTGAAAAATAACGTGTTTCAGTAATCTCAAAATCTCCTTCTGAACTGAGAGTATAGGTCCCTTCAGAAATGAAAATATTTTCCATTACCGGAACCATACAACGCATATCTTCTTGAAACCTGATTACCATATACTCACCACTAGCTGCATCATTTCCACTTAAAATCAAACTAAAGTTATTTAAACTATCTGTGAAATACCATACCCCTTTAATATCCAAACGCCAATCATCTTGATTATTGTTTTCCTGATTATTTCCCGTATCTCCTGGATTCATATTACAAGAAAACAGGAAAAGAAACATACCAAATAGAATAATCAGATGTAAATATTTTAATTTCATATCACACTCCTTTTGTGTTTATAACACTTCAATATTATAGACACAAAAAGGAGTTTTTTTTATATACCTTAAGGAATGTTTTTAAAGTCTTTTTGGTATGTTTTTTTCAATCTCAGGTTAAAAAATTCTGATAAGAATAATAAAATGCAATTAATTTGATATTTTGAGTTAATGGATTTGTGATGCAAATGTTTGATTTTTTGTAATACTTTTTTAAATAAAATGTTGTTGATATAATTCTTTAATTGTTGAAAGCCATTGATCCCGGAAATCAGCAGGAGCAATAACCTCTGCATGGATATGATATTGCATCACTCTACCCAGGATTTCTGCATAAGAGGTAACCGGAAATGTGAGTTCCACATATTTTCCTTTTTTGGAATCA
>JAKSBL010000235.1 GCA_022361115.1 Spirochaetota bacterium
ATTATTCATAAGCTACTTAAAAAGGTCTCTCTTTTTTCCTTTCTTATAAAAAAAATCTGAAAAAGTGTTATGAAATCTTCTTTACAGAGCTCTGGATTAATAGTATTTTTTTTCCATTAGCCTGATTGTTGTCTAAGAATAAGGAGAGCTACTATCAGTTATAAAATCATTCACTTTTCCGACACACATTTAGGATATTCAGATTTAGACACTGTATCCGACAGAGGAATCAATCAACGAGAATTAGATTTTTATGCTGCCTTTGAACAAGTCATCAGTCAATGTCTGGAAATCAAACCCCAGGCAGTCATCCATAGCGGTGATCTCTTTCACCGTTCATCTCCGGCCAATCGTCCTATGATCGAATGTTTAACCCAATTAAAACGACTCTCTGCAAAAAATATCCCCTTTTATGTTATAGCAGGCAACCATTCTACCCCCAAAACCATTTATACCAGCCCAATCTTAAAAGCTTTATCTTCCATTGACGGCATTTATCCGATTTTTTCCCAAAAGTATGAGTATTTTGTTCAAGATGATCTGGCGATTCACGGGATTCCTCATATTAATGATGACCGCCATCTGGTTGAAGAACTAGAGAAATTAAAACCTCTCGCGGATAAAATGAACATTGTCCTTCTTCATACTTCAATCGGCAAAAAATTTTTAATGGAAGAATATGGAGAAAAGCTTTTTCCGGAAGAAAAAATGGATCTGCTGAAAGATTTTCACTATATTGCCTTAGGACACTGGCATCAATCTCAACAGGTAAAAAAACTTCCTAATGCCTGGTATTCCGGCTCTATTGAACGGCAAAATGAAAAGGAAGCAGAAAAAGCAAAAGGTTTTTTACTTGTAGAATTTTCAGAAAAGAAAAAAACTAAAGTGACCTTCTGCCCTTTGTCGATTAGAAACTGGCATGTTTTTGAAATCAAAGATTGTCATTTAAAAGATGATGACCAGTTACAAAATGAACTAAAAAAACTTTCACAAAAAGAGGATTTTAGTGAAAGTCTGATTACACTCCATTTTAAACAGTTAAAACCAACACAAGCTCTCACTTTTTCCAATCAGGTTATCAACCAGCATTTTGCTAAATGTCTTAATTTATCTATCCGCCGCCATTTTATTCAAGAAACCAGTACTCAATTAAATTTTAATACCAATACAGAAAGCCTGGAAAACCTCTTTTGTCAATATTTGCAAGAACAAATAGAAGAGCAAAAGGATCAAAAGGAATTAATAGGTTTAGCCCGACAGTATTTTCATCAATATGAGGAACAAAAAACAAATTTATGAAAATAGTTTCCCTTCAGTTAAAAAATTATAAAAAATTCCAGGATCTTTTCCTGACTTTTCCGGAAGGAATCATCGGAATTATCGGAAAAAACGGGGCTGGCAAATCAACTATTTTTGACGCCTTTCTCCTGGCTTTGTACGGCTATTCGACAGCAGACAAAAGTCTCCTTCGTTACAGCCAGGCAGAACCAAAAGCAGAGGTGATAGTGGAGCTGGTTTTTGAAACTGGCCGGAAAAACTACCGGATTAAAAGGGAATACCGGGGTACAACTAACACTGCCCGGGCCAGCCTTTATGATGGGCAGGATAATCTGATAGCCAGTGATGCCCGGGTAGTGACAGAGGAAATCACCCGTATCATCGGTATGCCCCAGGAAGCTTTTTTAAAGTCTATCTTTTCAGGACAAAAAGATTTAGCTGCAATTTCCCAAACCCGTCGGGAAGAAAGGAGAAAACTGATCAGAGAAATGGTAGGCATGAACCGCCTGGATGAATTACAAACCCTGCACATCCGCACCGACTGCAAACAACATAAAGCAGAAATTGCCGCCTTAACAAAAAATATTCTGACACCAGAAGAAATAAAAAAGCAAAAAGAGCAAATCAATTCATCAAAAGAACAGTTAGTGATATTGGAAAACCAATTTAATCACTTAAATCAAGAGAAAACAAAAACCAGTGAATTATATGAAAAAAGCAAACAGGAATTTGAACAGCAACAGCAGGTTTATCAATCCTGGCAAGAACTGGATAAACAATTAAAAGTCATTGAGAATGATGGTATTCATTACAAAAAAAATATCGAAAACCTGGAAAAAAAATTATCTGATACAGCTGCAATCGAAAAACTTTACCAGAAAAACCTGCCTGAGGAAGAAGAGTATCTCAAGCTCATACAGGTTTTAGAAAAAATGGATAAAGATCAAACCCTTTTTTTAAAACAGCAAACCTTAACAGATAAAGTCAACCAGCATACAAAAGAAATCCACAACAAGCAAAACCTGCTGAATGATTTAAAAGAGGAACAAGGTAAAAATAAAACACTCACTGACCAGCTGGCTACCTTTCAAAATGAAGAAATCAAACTTCAAAGCCGGATTGACCAGTTTCAAGGGGAAATACAACAGTTAAAACAACAAATTGGTTCAGTTAAAGGAATTATTGATGATCGGAGTAAAAATAAAAATGATTTAGAAAAACTAGGCCCTGAGTCTAACTGCCCTCTCTGTCATCAGCCATTAAGAGAGAGTTTTACTCAGACTTTGCAAGTCATCTTATTAGAAATAGAAGATGGCCAACTTCAACAAAACAGTTTAGAAGATCTATTGGATAAATTAACCAGAGACCTTAATCTGGTAAGTGATCAAAAAAAACAACTGAATCAGCAAATCCATCAACTAACTATTGAGATAACTGCCCTTCAACAAAAGGCAAATCAATTAAAACAGATAGAGGATGAAATCAATGAAATTGAGCAAATAAAAGGGCAAGAAGAACAAGAATTAACACGAATTGGAAAGCTGGAATACTCTCCTGATGAACATGAAAGGTTACGGAAAAACAAAAGTAAGAAACAGCCATTATATGAGCAGCAATTAAAGAGAGCTGCTCTGCTTAAACAAATACCAGAGTTAAAAAAGGAACTAGTCCAAACACAAAGTGCCAGGGCAAAAAAGCTCTCTGAATGGAAAGCAGTTAAGAAAAAAATAGCTGCACTTCATTTTAATCTTAATGATTTTTATGACCAGCAAAAAGATTTATCCCAAAAAGAGCAAAAGAAAAATCAAATTGCAGACCAGTGGCTGAAGATTCGTGATCAAATCCAAAAAGTTAAATATGGCATGACTGATATTGAGAAAGAACTCAACCAAACAGCAAAAATTGAAAGCCAGATTGAAGTCCTAAAAAATCAATTACTGCAAAGAAGTAAATTAGATGAGTACCTCTCCCAGTTTAAATTAAAAGTTTTAGACATGATAAAACCGACCATTACAGAACAGGCCGGGGATCTTTTTCAACAAATCACCAAAGGGCGGTATGATGCTATTATCATTAATAATGATTTTGAGTTTTTTATTTATGATGAGGGTCAGCACTACCCCATTAACCGTTTTTCAGGAGGAGAAATCGATCTGGCTAACCTCTGTCTCCGTCTGGCAATCAGTAAAGTCATCAACCAACTTGCTAATGTAAATCTGGGTTTCCTCTGCTTTGATGAAATTTTTGGCAGTCAGGACTCTGACCGCCGTTATGAAATCCTCAATGCTTTTAATCATCTAAAAGAACAATATCAACAGGTTTTTATTATTTCTCATATTGATGAAATTAAAGAAGAACTCCCCTATATTCTGGAAGTCAAACATTCCCCTGGTGGCGCAAAAGTATCAATAATTCAGTAGAGGATTTTGCAAAAAATAAAAGCCTCTTTAGCTCCATTTTAAAAAAAAACTTTTAAAAATTTTTTTTAGGACATATGTCCTATCACCTTTTAAAAAAGTTATATATAATACCGAGTATGGAAATTATTAAAAACAATAGTTTACTGTATTCCTATATTGATCGTTATAAAATCAATGATTTATTCCAAACGGATATGGCGCAATTTATGGAATTAATCTACTATCAGCCTGGTGAATTCTTACTTCACAACGGCCAGCAGGTTAATCATATTTATTTTCTTGTCAGTGGAAAAATTAAGATTTATTCACTTTTAGAAAATGGCAAATCCTTTTTAAACCGCTTTAACCGGCCATTGAGTATTTTGGGCGAAGTAGAATTTTTAAATAATACCCTATCCAGTTGTGAAGTAGAAATCCTTTTTCCTTCTTATTGTATCAGGATGCCATATGATGATGTAAAAAAATACGCTTATAATGATCCTGAGTTTTTAAGGTTCATGATACAGAGTATCAGTCATAAATTGTATTCAACTAATAATGTAACCAATATCAACCAGCTTTACCCTTTAGAAAACCGGCTAGCCAGCTATTTAATCTCACTCAGTCTGGATGAAGACAGCCTTCTTTATATTGATGAAATAAAAACATCCAGTTTAAAAGAGATTGCTGAATTATTAGCCACCAGTTATCGCCATCTTAACCGGATTATTAAAAAGCTAATGGATAAAGGCATTATTGAAAGGGAAAAAGGGAAGATAAAAATCATTGATTTTGAAAAACTCAAAGAATTAGCAGGAAACAATGTTTATGAATAATATATGATTACTATTTTAAAAATGGAGATGAATTATGAATGGAATTATTTTTGCTTTTATTGCTGGAGTTTTTATTACTTTTCAAAGCGTTTTTAATACCCAAGTCAGTAAAAAACTGGGATTATGGGAAACCAACACAATTGTACATATTACCGGCCTGGCCTTTTCAATCATCCTCATGTTTTTTGCAGGTAATGGAAATATGAAAAAAATTGGAGATATCAATTACCTCTACTTAACTGGCGGAATTATGGGGGTCATTATTATTGCCTGTGTCATGAAAGGGGTTGGCTCCATGGGAGTTACTTTTACCATGATTTTAATTATTTTTGTCCAGTTATTTGGTGCTGCACTCATTGATTCCAATGGCTGGTTTGGTATGGAAATGAAAAATTTTGACCTTTCCAAAATCCTGGGATTGGCAATCATTTTTTTAGGTATCTTGATTTTTAAATGGGATGAAATTAATAAAATGTTCATTGCTATGGGCAGATAGAACTATTTTTTGCAAACAACAAATACCCGATGATAATTTTCAGGATTGGAAAGCGGTTTTTCCAGATCCTCCATTTGAGCAAAATAAATTCTGGAAAAACCAATCCCCTTCAATGCTTTTTCTACATCAGTAAGGACATAAGGAGTATTATAAACCGTCTCCTCAAATCTTTGATAATTGCCTTTTTCTCCTCTGACAAACCCGGTCACTCTTGTATAGGCTCGATCCATTTCCTTACTAAAAACGCCTCGGCAGATTAAAGTTAAATCATAACCTTCATCAATTTGTATTTTATTCCAGCTATTTAAGCCTAACTGAGTATTCAAATCAAAAACAAAATAACCTTCTTTTTTTAAAACAGAAAAAACTGACTCAAAGCAACAGTGTAATTGATCAAAATTTTCAAAGTGATTTAATGCATCAAATATGGATACGACAAAACTAAAATCCATATCCAGACGAAAACCAGTTGCATCAAGATTGAGAAAACGGGTTTTTCCTTTTTTTAAATACTCCTGATTATTTTCTTTAGCATAAGAAAGCATATCTGATGAAAGGTCAATTCCTGTTACTTCATAATTATGAGAACAAAAAAAATTGATCATTTGTCCAGTACCGCAACACAAATCCAAAAGTGTCCGATTTAATGCTAAACCTTTTTTCTTATTAAAAAAATCCAATAAAAAAGGGGCAACTCGGAGAGAAAAACCAGACCAGTAACGGTTATAAACATAAGCAAAAAGTTTTTGATAGGTTTGCATCAATGAAATCCCTTTGCTAATAAAGATGAAAAAAATGTTTTCCTAATTAGTATAATGAATAATCATGAGAATGTAAATAAGTCTGTTGAATTGATCCTGAGTTTTACTACTTATTTATTTGCAAATAATCTTGATACTCTTTTAAAATAGCTTGAAAAGCACTTAAAGTGGAAACTTGATTAGCAGCTTGTTTTAAACGGGAAACACCAGGCAGCCCTTTAATATATCCCCGCAATATCTTTCGGAATTCCAGCAGTCCTTTGGGTTCTCCAAAGTATTTGACTAAAGCTTCGGCATGCTGAAAAGCACCAGTCAGCTTTCTTTCCAATGTAGGGGGAGAATAAGGCTGGCCTTGTAAAGCAGCCAGGGTTTCTTCTACTAAAAATGGGTTTTCTATTAATCCCCTGGCCAGCATTATACCATCACAACCTGTGGCTTTAATCATAGCAACAGCATCGGACCCGGAAAACAGATCACCATTGCCAATTACAGGAATACTGCTTTGTTCTTTTAATCTTTTAATATGAGACCAATCAGCTTTTCCTGTAAAAAGCATGGATTTGGTTCTTGGATGGAGAGTGATTAAATCAGCACCAGCAGAAACTGCAGCACTGTAAGTTTCTTCAAAATTTATTTTTGCTTGATCCCAACCGCTGCGGATTTTTAAAGTAACCGGTTTCTCTGTTTCTTTTTTTAAAGCAAAGATGATTTGATAGATCAGTTCCGGATCCTTCAAAAGGCTGGCGCCAGCTTCTGATTTGATAATTTTTTTTACTGAACAACCACAATTAATATCTATTAAATCAAAGGGCTGGTCTTTTATTTTGGAAAAAGCCAGTAAAATCCGCTCAGCATTTTTTCCAAATAATTGAATACCCAGAGGCTGGTCATTTTGATCTGTATCAATAATCTGGCTGGATTTTTTAAAGTTGTAATTTAAGCCTTCTGCTGAAACCATTTCAGCATAAGCAATACCAGCGCCTTGCTGACGATAAATTTTTCTGGTTGGTAAATTGGTATATCCAGCTAAAGGGGCAATAAAAATATTTGATCTTAAAATCAGGTTTTTTATATTTACTTGGTGATAAAACATAGAATTAATGAAAAAAAGGGGATCAATCCCCTTTTTATATTTAAATTACCGGTTCAATGTCTTCTGGTTTTAAATGAAAAGCTCGTAAGCTATTATCAAAAAGGATTTGACTGAGTTCTTCCATTTCCATACCTTTTAATTCAGCTAAAAATTTGGCTGTTTCAGTTAAAAAGGCCGGCCGGTTTCTTTTGCCTCGATAAATATGAGGGGTTAAAAATGGACTATCCGTCTCGATAATAACATTCTCAATTGGTAATGATTTGGCTACTTCGTGCAAGTTTTTAGCATTTCTATAAGTCAAGTTCCCAGCAAAGGAGATGAACATACCTAATTCGATCATATCCATAGCAAAAGCAGTATTTTCAGAAAAACAATGCATGATACCGCCTGCCTGAGGTAATTTTGACCTTAAAATACTCCGCATATCGTCACCAGCCTGTCGATTATGAATAATAACCGGCAGGTTATAGGTGTCAGCAAATTCCAGCTGTTTTAAAAAGAACTCTATCTGAGAGTTACGGTCCCCGTATTTATGATAATAATCCAATCCGATTTCACCAATTCCCACAACATTAGGATACTTCACCCCTTCTTCCAGCTGCTCTTCCCAATCCTTACCTGGATTCACCACCTCTGAGGGGCTCAATCCAATAGTATGAAAAATATTAGGAACATTTTTGGTGTTTTTATAACTAGAAAAGAAGTCAATTAAATTGGTAGTAATATTAGCAATGGCAACTACACCTTCTCTTTTAGCTTCATCAATAGCTCTAATCTGACTAACCGGATCTTCATACAATAATGCCAAGTGACAATGTGTGTCAAAGAGTTTCATACGCGATTCCTTTTGCAGTTTAGTATGATTTTTTTTTATTTTGGGCAGATTCTGCCTGAAAAAGATAGAACAAATATATTAACAACAAATTATAATGGAGTCAATTGAGTACCAAATTATTGGTAATTTATCATTTTTATGAAATTCTCAATGAACATTTTATATATTAACTTTATCAATTAACTTGAATATAAGATACTTAATGCTTTGCTAAAGAAGTCTTATTAATATAATACTTTATCTTTTAAAAGTCAATTGTATAAAGAAAAAAAAACTTTTTCTACCAATTTCGTAAAAAAACAAAAAAATTAAATAAGAAAACATTTATTCCTCAAAAAAATAAATATAATTAGTGAATAGAGGTTCCTGCAAAAACCTCATTCTTTATCATTTTTGCAAAAGCCTCAGAAAATTAATGACAATAGAGCCAGTAAAATGAATGAAAAGGGTGTCTGATGAAGAACTCATCACCTTAATCAAATCAGCTCTGGGTGAATAGTAAATAATTCATTTATAACAAGCATTTTTTATTTTTTATCATATAATTAATTATATAGCCTTTATTTCATTTTTTTACGAGAAAATAATGAATAATTTAAAAATTCTAATTATTGATGATGAAATTTCCATCATTCAGATTTTACAAAAATATCTTGAAAAACTCTCATATGAAATTCATTTTGCGGTCAATCCTCATAAAGCTTTCGAAATTTTAAGAGAATTCCCAATTGACATTGTTATTCTAGATATTCACTTGCCAGAAATGAGTGGAATTAATGTTTTAGAGATTTTAAAAACCGAATATCCTGAAATTGAAGTCATTATGATTACTGGTTTAGATGATTCTCAAAAAATCATCAAAGTGATGGAACTAGGAGCTTTTGATTATTTTTATAAACCCCTCAATTTAGTGGATATCAAACATGCTATCGAACGAACTAGCAAATACTTAATGGTTCAAAAAAAATTAAACCAGGCCAGAGGTGCCTATCATAATCTCACCTCCTATTTTCAGAATAAAGCCGGAGATATCATCATCGGCACCAGCAAAGCCATCAAAGAAGTTCTGGATTTATCCTTAAGGGCTGCCCACTCAGATAATACTTCTGTATTAATCTGTGGCTCCAGCGGCAGTGGAAAAGAGATGATAGCCAGAACTATCCATTCTATGAGTAACCGGAAAAGTAGTTTTCTTTATAGTATCAATTGTGCTGCCATACCGGAAAATTTAATAGAAAGTGAATTTTTTGGGCATGAAAAAGGGGCATTTACAGGAGCTGTAGAAAATAAAACCGGATGTTTTGAAGCAGCTAATAATGGAACCTTATTTATTGATGAAATCGGAGATATGCCTTTAGCAGCACAAAGTAAATTATTGAGAGTAAAAAAAAAAAAAAAAGTAAAAAAAATAGGATCCCAGAAAGAAATAGAAATTAATACCAGGATTATTTCTGCAACCAATCACAACCTCAAGCAAATGATTGATGAGAAAAAATTTCGTCTGGATCTATATTACCGTTTAAATACCCTGGAAATTCACATTCCTCCTTTAAAAGAAAGGCGTGAGGACATCCCTCAGCTCCTGGATTATTACATTCAATATTACAGCAAAGAGCTAAGTAAAAAAATTAATACTATCAGCAAAGAAGTTTATGAAATGTTAAATCTTTATGATTTTCCTGGAAATGTGAGAGAATTACGCAATATGGCAGAAAGAGCGGCTATTTTATGTGATTCTGACAATCTAAAACTAAAACATTTTCCCATCAAAGAAATGCGCTTTCTTTCTGATCAGAATGGCAAATCTTCTAACCTGATTGCTTCGGAGATTAAAAAAACCGAAGAAGTTGAAAGCAGTGATTTTGAAAGAGAAGAAATTATTAAAGTTCTATCGGCCTGTAACGGTAATAAAACGATAGCTGCAGAACAATTAGGGATTTCACGCTATTCTTTATATCGAAAATTAAAAAAATATGATTTAAAATAATTTTCCTCACTCAACAAGTAATTTGTAAGTTTTTTCTACAATCACTAGATATATTATTGTAAAATCAGTATAATTTAAAAACCAGAAAATTTTTCTGTTTTTTTTTAAATGAATGTCAGTTATTTTCGGCTTTTTATCATTAATATAAATAGGAGTGAATATGAATAAACTACTGTCCTTTTTGCTATTATTAATTCTCACTAGTTGCAGCCGGGATCCTTTGGCAGAAGTCAGAAGAATTGCTATATCTAAAAAAACAGAAAACAAAGAAGAAGCAGCAAAACATTATGACACGGTGATTGAAACTCTTACAAAAGCTTATGCTTCTAATGGACTACTCAATAAGGAATTAGGCCGGCGTTTAATGTTAGAAAAGCAGTTTCAACCGGCAATTAAACATTTTTTAATCGCCAAAGATATCCGATCTGATGATAGCTGGATTTATTATTGGATTGCAGTTTGCTATGCCAACCTCTTTAAAATAGAAAAAAATTTAGAAGATTTAGATTATGCAGAGAAATACTATCAAATTGCCTTAAATCTTAAACCTAATGAAAAAGAATTTCTCTATGGATATGCTTCCCTTTTAGTTTTTGGTAAAGAAAATTATATACAGGCCATTGATATTTTAAAAAATTTAATTTTTCAACTCCAGTACAAAGATCCTAATGCTTACTTTTTATTAGGCAGAAGCTATTTCATATTAGGAATGTATGCTGATGCCTATCAAATATATGGTGATATTTATCAATTTGAAAAAATGTTAACTGATGATCAAAAAACGAAGTTAGCCGAGTTTATTGAAACAACTCGAGGTAAATTAACCAATGAATAGTACCATTTATGACCTGGCATTATCCTTTGACCAGAGTCTTACAAAAATAGAAAAAATCTTTTTATTTAAACAATATGGTTCTAGTGAAAAAATTTTAAAATTTCCTGTTCAAAAAATAAAAAACCTGGTGCAAAGGGGTTGGACAGGTCACCGGTTTCAAAGCCGCTATTTCATTGATAAAGCCAAAGAGATATATCCCTATCTAACGAAGGCCGGGATTAAAACCATCCGCTTTGATCACCCCTCTTTTCCAGCTGGTTTAAAAGAAATACCCGATCCTCCTTTTCTCTTGTATTATCGGGGAAGTCTGGAATTTAATTACTACCAATCAGCAGCTATAGTGGGTACGAGAAAGCCTGATATGCAGGGAAAACAAAAATGCCGGCAATTTTCATCCTACTTAACCAAAGAAGGATTTACCATAATTTCTGGTTTAGCATTAGGAATTGATGGAATTGCTCATGAGTTTTGTTTACGTCACAATGGTCAAACAATTGCTGTTTTAGGTTGTGGCATTGATAGAATCTATCCTGCTGCCAATCGGGAGCTCGGCCGTGCTATTCTCACTAATGGAGGAGCTATAGTTTCAGAATACCCTCCGGGTATTGAACCCAGACGCTGGTACTTTCCTCATCGCAACCGGATTATTGTAGGATTAAGCCGCAGTGTTTTAATTATTCAATCTCCTGAAAAATCAGGTAGTCTAATCTCTGCTCAGCTGGCAGCTGATTATAATCGGGATCTTTATGTAGTAGATCCGGGCCAAAAAGCAGTCGATGCAGGAAATCGCAATTTGATCCAAAATGGAGCAACCAAAGTAGCCTGTCCAGAGGAATTTATCTATCATCATATTTACTGAAACAAATGATCACAGGCCGGGGAATGCCATCGGCATTCACAAGGTAGCACAGCGGAGGACACCGAGATACACGCAGAGCATTGTACTCAATTAGGTTGCACATGCGAGCGCATGACCAGCATCAGGGTAGCTTTGCTGTGTTATTTCAGTGATCTTCGAGATTATGATTGGCAAAATTTTTTATAGAATGAAAAACTTATACCATTATGAGGAGTAATACATGAAATCCAAAGAACCGGTTTGTTTTGAGAATATTAGTGCCGAGGCCTGGGAACATCCTGCTGATCGGGCAGCATTATCTGCTTTAAAAAAAGTTCCAGGCTTTACTGAAATGATTAAATGGCTACTAGGTTATACCTCTGAAAAATCTTTTCGCATGCTGGCCTTAGCGTCTGCTGTTCGCTGTTCTGAAAAACAGGTCCCCCGCATTTATTACCACCTGGAAAAGGCTAAAAAGATTCTGGATTATCAAAAAGAAGTTGAAATCTATGTCACCCTGAATCAAAAGGTCAATGCCTACACAATTGGCGTAAAAAAGCCCTATATTATTTTAAACAGCGGGCTGGTCAATACACTGAATGATGATGAATTACCGGCGGTCATTGCTCATGAGTTAGGACATATCATGAGTGGCCATGTTTTATACAAAACTCTTCTATGGATACTATTAAATATTTCCACATTACTTTTAAAAATTCCTTTAACCGAACTAACTGTTTTGGGAATCATTGCAGCCTTAAAAGAGTGGGACAGAAAGAGTGAACTGTCTGCTGACCGGGCAGGGTTATTAGTAGTACAAGATAAAAATACCTCTTTTAATTTATTAATGAAAATGGCTGGCGGAGTTGATTTAAAAGAAATGGATTTAGAAGAGTTTTTCAAACAAGCCGCTGAATATGAAGAGGGGGGTGATATTTTAGATAGTATTTATAAATACTTAAATTTATTATGGCAAACTCACCCCTTTCCGGTTTTACGGTTGCAGGAATTGAACAACTGGATTAATGCTGGAATGTATGATAAAATCTTAAGCGGAGATTATACAAAAGGAAAGGAAAATACAAAAGTTCTAAAGGATTTAGAACTAGCAGCTAAACAGTATCAAAAAGACCTGGCAAAAAGTGCAGATCCCCTTACAAAAAGGGTCAATCAATTGGGAAAAGGTCTGGAAGAGCTGGGAAAAGAGTTTTTTAAACAAGCAGAAGATTTTTTTCAGCAATTTACAAAAAAAGATAATAAATAATAAGGATAATAAAATGATCAAAGTATTTGTAGAATCAGAAAGCGGAACAAACATAAAAAACCTTTATGATGAAGAGACATATACTCTGAAGAGAAAACTTGAGCTACTTGCTGACTATCCTTTTCCTTATGGCTTCATCATTGGAACAAAAACAGATGATAATGATTGTGTAGATTGTTATATTTTAACCCAAAAAAATCTAAAAGCTGGAACCATGATAGAGTGTGAACCAATTGGCTTACTGGAACAATTTGAAGAACACGAAAAAGATCATAAAGTCCTGGCTGTTCTCCCCGATGAAAAATTAGAAATTAATCAAGATATTCACGACAGATTAAAAAATTTTATCGATAAAGTTTTTTCTCAATGGCCGGAAGTTAAAGTTAAAGTGGGACAAATACTAGATAAAGAAACAGCCCTTTCTTTTATTCAAAATACCCAGATAAATCAGACATAAAACAATTTCACCAAAGGATTATTCATGAAAACAATCATACTTGCAGAAAAACCCAGTGTAGGCAAAGAAATTGCCCGGGTTTTAGGTTGCCACAAAAAAAACAAAGCTTTTATGGAAAGCTCAAATTATATTGTGACCTGGGCTATGGGGCATCTAGTTGAGTTAGCAGATCCTGGCAGCTATCATCCTGACTGGAAAACCTGGGCTATGGATTATTTACCCATGCTGCCTGAAAAAATGAAACATAAAGTCATCCGGAGAACTTCCCACCAGTTTAATGCCATAAAAGGTCTTTTTAAACGCCAGGATGTAAATAATCTGATCATTGCTACTGATGCAGGCCGGGAAGGAGAATTAGTGGCCCGCTGGATTATGCGCTTAGGAGGTTGGAAAAAGCCTTTTCAGCGGCTATGGATTAGTTCACAAACAGATACAGCAATAAAAGAAGGGTTTAAAAACTTAAAACCCGGTAAAAACTATGATAATTTGCTCCGGGCAGCAGAAGCCAGGTCAGAAGCTGACTGGATTGTAGGCTTAAATGTTACCAGGGCCTTAACCTGTAAATATGATTCCCGCCTTTCAGCAGGCAGGGTTCAAACACCAACTCTAGCCATGATTATTCAGCGGGAAGAAGAAATCAAAAAATTTATCCCTCAGCCTTATTGGACCATTGTCGCTGATTTTGGCAAGTTTAACGGCACCTGGCATAGCCCAAAAGGACATTCTCGAGTTCAAGACCAGGAATTTGCTCAAAAAATTGTAGCAAAAGTCAAAGACCAGCAAGGTGAAGTCACCTCTTTAGATATCAAGGAAAAACGGGAAGTCCCACCATTAGCCTATGATTTAACAGCCTTGCAAAGAGATGCCAATGCTTTATTGGGCTTTTCTGCTAAAAAAACCTTGCAGACTCTACAGCGGCTTTATGAACACCATAAAATGGTTACTTACCCGAGGACCGATTCTCGCTACATTACCAGTGATATGGTTCCAACCTTAAAAGATCGATTACAGGCACTCAATAACACACCCTACCAGCAATTTGCACAGAAAATAATCCAGTCAGGAATAAAACCAGGTAAACGGCTGGTTGATGATAAAAAAGTAACCGACCACCATGCCATTATCCCTACAGAAGAAAAAGTTTACTTAGATAAACTCAATCCAGAGGAACGGAAACTCTGGGAATTAATTGCCAGACGATTTTTAGCAACCCTTTCTTCAGACCATATTTATAAAACCATACAAATTATTGTCACTGTAAATGGCGAGCCATTTCATGCGCGAGGAAAACAAACCATTACCCCAGGCTGGAGAGCCATATCAAGCGGTGAAGTGATTCAGGAAGAAAATGAGGATCTTCCTTTCCAAAACCTTTCCCAAATAAACAAAGGGGATGTTTTTCAGGTAGTAAAGGTAACCACACCGCAAGGGATGACCAAACCTCCTGCCCGTTACACTGAAGGCACCCTCCTGGCTGCCATGGAAAATGCCGGAAAATTCATTGATGACAAAATGTTAAAATCTTCTATTGAAAAGGGGGGATTAGGAACACCTGCCACCAGGGCAGATATAATTGAAAAACTCTTTTCTAATTATTATATTGAACGGCAAGGGAAAGAACTAGTTCCTACCTCTCAAGGATTTGAACTCATCACCCTGGTACCGAAAAGTTTAAAATCCCCGGAACTCACAGCCCGCTGGGAACTCCGGTTAAATAAAATATCAGAGGGGACTGAAAAAAACCAGCTTTTCTTAAAAGATATCAGAGACAACACAAAAGAACTGATCGTGCAAATTCAGAAATCAACCCAAGAATTTAAACCGCAAAACAGCGGAGAATCCTCCTGTCCCCTTTGCGGAAAAAAACTTCTGGCCACTCGCAATAAAAAAGGAAAAAAAATTTTAGTCTGCCGGTCCCGTTCCTGTGGTTATGAAAGTGAATCGACCCATGACGGCTCCTATCAAGGGAAACAGTCAAAAAAAGAGCAACAAATATCAAGAAAGCTGATCCATAAATATACAGATAGTAATGCCAAGGAAACTTTTACTCTGGGAGATATTTTGAAAAAATCGCTGGATAAGGATAAGTAAATATTACTGGTAATGCAACAAAGTAATTTCAGATAAATTGTTTTTTAGTCCATAAACACTGATTCTCAAATGAAAAGAATTTTTTCAACAATCGGCAGCTTTCATTTCACATTTTCATATTTTTTCAAAAAAGAACTTGGATTATCTAAGGTTTCAAAAACATAGTTTTTGGATTGGCCATCCTTTTCAGCAATAGTAAGTATCATCCCTTTTTTTGTACCATACAGAAAAGTATGCCAGATTTTTTTTAATGAAGAGGCACCATTATCTGCCTGGGGATAAATGCCAACTGCTTCAATAGTTGATCTTAAAAATTTTAATTCAATTTTTTCAAATGATTTTTTTTGAGACTGAAAGAGCAGCTTTTGTAAGGTCATAGCACTCTCAAAATTTTCAAAGTAAATACCTGATTCCATAATATAGAGCACACCGCCAGTTTTAATCTGTTCATCAGGATATTTTGGTAAATAATAAGCAAACGTAGAGGCAATAAATTTTGATTGATGTTCTTCTTCTTTCTTTTGCTGAAATTCAATTGCCTTTTGCTCTTGAGTCATAATCTTCTCCCAATTGAAGGATGGATATAATTTATCATTTTATAAAAAAATCAGCAATCATATAATTACTCATTTTGTTTAATACTTTAGAATCTACTGTTAAAAAGCTGTCAATCTTAAATGGCTGACCTGAATAACCGGGGTGTAAATTTATTTAACTTGCATAGAATGACAACTCCTGGTAAAAATGTTATTTTATAAAAATATAAAAAGGAAAAACCATGGAAATTAAAATTATCACAAAATTTGATCCGGAAACATTCTCATTAATATTGCCTCTCTTACTTGCCCAGATGGAATTTATCGAATCACCCAAAAACCGACAGGAAATAGAAAAATCTATGCAAAATGCCTTAAAACCAGAATCCAGAGCACTGTTTTTTTTACTACTTGACAATAACCAGCAAGCAACGGGTTTTGCTTTTGCTAATATTTGTTCCGGCATAGAAACCGGAGGGGATTATCTCTGGCTGAATGAGCTTCATATCCAGTCCAGTCACAGAGGCCAGGGTTTAGCAGAAAAACTCATGGCTCATATTGCTCAATGGTGCCGGGAACAAAAGATGATCAAGATACTAGGGATCACCAGTGTAGACAATACTAAAGCAGTCAGTTTCTACAAAAAACACCAGTTTACAGTTCATCCAGTGAACTGGTTAGCTAAAAGAATTTAAATAATATGACCAAAAAGAACTGGGATAATGATATCCAATCCAGATAGCGGCTTACCTAAATCTAATCGGATCAATCATAATTTATCTATAAGAACACTTTTTCAGTACAAAAAAAATAATAAAGGGCAAAAGACAAAATAAAATAATAAAGACAGGTAATAAACTCAATCCATTTGTTCTCATCTTTTTTGAAGAGTAGATAGAATGTAAAAGGCAGCATATAATACCGTTGTTCTACTAACCAGGAAGGCAGTAAATACAGAATCGTAAAGGGATAAACCAGATAAGCAGGATAAGAATTTAAAGGCGTTACCCAGATTGATAAAATGGAATAAGCACAAGGGATAAAAAACAATATATGCCGAACCGGATGAGAATAAAAATAGATCAAAATATGATTTCTAATAAATTTTCCGGTAAAATTATTCCAGGGATGGGAATTTTTATAAGTCAGCAAATATAAAAGAAAAACAAGGAGTAAAACTGCTATTATCCATTTCCTGTTTTTTAATAAGCGATAGATCTTTGAAAAATGAAAAATATTTAATGGCAAAAAGAGAATAAAGTGGCAAAAGAGCAGAAAAAAAACATTGGTTGTATGAAAAGCAAAAGGAGGATGCATATCACTATAACCCAGGGCAATACCTTGATTGATAAAAACAAATAGGATAAATAGCCCAAATCCAAGTAAATAAATCCAGCCCTTTTTCATGGTTAGTATTATTAGATCCATTCTGATAAACTTTTTAAGTAATGACTCTTTTTGTTCAAACTTTAGATTTAAATATTGTTCCAGATAAAGCGACGTAAAAAAATAAATGATCCAGATGATGTTATTTTGACGAATCAAAAGACTCATAATCATAATAATCCCAGATATCTGGTACTTTTTATTTTTAAAAAACATAAAAGCCAGAAGAACAAAAAGTAAAGAGAAAAGATCTGTATATATCAAAAAATAAAAGGGAAAAATAATCGGAAAAAAAGCAAACTCCCAGGTTTTTAAATAATTTTTTTCTCCCAAATAATGAAAAACAGGAATAGCCAGAACACAAAAAAGAAAACTGATCAGTCGAATCAGCCAGATTGGAGCAGTTTCCAATACAGAAATGATCATTCCTATGAAAAAGTGATAGCCCGGAATCATAGTAATATCTTTATTGATGACAAAGTGATGACTTCTAAAATTAAATATCTGCTTCAAATGCAAAAGTTCATCTACCAGTGGATTAACGTCAATTATTTGTAAGAAAGCCAGGGCAAACAGGAAAACCACTAGGCTCCAGAAAAATACTGCGATATATTTCATTTTAAATTCATTGTCCATAAATATCTCTTTTCCTTTCTTCATTATCATGATATGATTTACTATACAAATATTCAAATGATGATTTTTGCTTTATAATATATCGTTTATTTAAGAAAGCTATATTAGCTAACAAATGATGATTTTTTTTTAGTTTATTAATATAAAAAAAGATCACTGAAAACAGAAAGCATTTCATTCTATATTTTTCTGTTTGTCTGTATCTCAAAGGGGTAATTATGAAAGAAAAAGTCATCAATTTTCAAGACAAATTTTCTCTTTTTTCTGACCAATGGAAACCCAAAATCATAGCCCAGATGAATGATTACCATTTTAAACTGGCCCGAATACAGGGGGATTTTATCTGGCACGATCATAAGCATACGGATGAAACTTTTATGGTAATTGAGGGAGAATTACGCATTGATTTCCGAGATGGAAGTAATGTCCAGCTAACTGCCGGCGAAATGATGGTTGTTCCCAAAGGAGTAGAGCACAAACCCTTTGCTTCAAAGGAATGCAAAATCCTGCTCATAGAGCCTGCCGAAACCATCAATACAGGTGATGAGAAACACGCTATAACTGCTCCAAGTGATGTTTGGATATAAATTTTTAAATAAAAACAGGCAAAATTAATCCCTGGTTACAGTGAGCTTGGATTGAAAGGCTTTGCTGATGGTTAGGCGATCAGCATATTCTAAACTACTTCCCATGGGGATTCCAGTAGCTAACCGGGAAATTTTAATACCGGTAGGCGATAGGAGGTTTTGCAGATATAAAAAGGTTGCTTCCCCTTCTACTGTCGGATTGGTAGCAATGATGGCTTCAGAAAAACCACTGCTTTGAATTCTGCTGTTCAGTTCCTTAATCCGTAATTGTTCCGGCCCAATACCTTCTAATGGATTAATCACTCCTCCTAAAATGTGATACAATCCTCTAAAAATCCCAGTTTCTTCAATAGCAATGAGGTCTGGCTGTTCTTCAACAATACAAAGGGAGGCGGTATCCCGGGTTACATCTGTACAGATCGAACAGGTTTCTAAAGTAGTATAATTTCCACAAATACTACAGCCTCGAATATGCTCTAAAACCTCAGTAATCATACGAGATAAATCTTTACCACGATTTTTGTTTTTTAATAAAAAAGTACTTATCCGGGAAGCACTTTTTCTTCCAATACCAGGCAGGGTCATAAAAGCCTGAATTAAATCATTCAACTCAGCCATTAAACATTCCTGGTATAATATTTGCAGAAAGATTTTGCTGTATTTGTTCTCGAACTTGTACTGCAGCTTGATTATAAGCAGCAATAATTAAATCACGAAAAGTATCCAGATCATCTTTTATGAATTCACTATCTTCATAATCAATGGATAAAATTTGAAATTCTCCATTAATAGTAACTTTGACAAATCCCCCTCCGGATTCCCCAGTTACTTGAATTTCTTTTAATTTAGCCATGGTTTCCTCACCTTTTTTTTTGAGTTCATCCATGTTGACATTTTTTAACAAATCAAAGGGATTCATTTTTACTCCTATACTCTAATTTTGGCAATGCTAAAATTTTTGATACTGCCTAAATTTTTTACTTTTATAGTATTTTAACTGATTTGGTGTCCTTTAAAGATTTTTTCTATATTTTCCTGATTTATCTGTCCAATGGATTTCGGTTTTTGATTCTTTAAATCAGGGTTATAGACCGTTTTTACAGTATAATTTTTATTTATAAAGGATTGTACTTCACTAATGATAAAGTCTAAATGGTTATTGATAATATCATAATTCATTTCTTGAGCAATGTGGAGATAAATCGTATTTTCCTTTTCTTCAACATACTCAACATGATTTAAAGCTGATAATAACTGAAAATTTGCCGGCGATACTTTTGATTTAATCAGTTTAAGAATATCGCTTTTTTCTGGGGATATGGTAAAGGGTTGGGGTTTATTTTGAACTTCAGGTTGAGAAATCTTTAGTTTTTTTTTTCCATAACAGGCTGGTTCATTGTTGGAACTGGTTGAGGTTGTCTGGTTTGACCAGGAGATTGATCAAACTGTTTTTTTAAATGAGTTAATTCTCTTAATATTTGTTTCGGCCGGATAAAATCTTCAAACTGGATCAGTTTTAGTAAACAAACCTCGACTTCAGTTTGAATATCAGCAGAAAAACGGCTTTTATCAAAAGATTTAAAAAGTAATTCTAAAATATTTTCAATATCTTCATACTGAAAAGCTTTTTGAATATCTTCACTATAATAAGCAGGATTAAAACCAATGAACTTATTGGTTGTTAAATCAGCTTTGATAAACATCAGATTACGGAAGTATTTAATCATCTCAATAATGATCTGCTCTGGAGAAATACCTCCTTCCAGTAATGAAAAATACTCTAAATAAATCTTTTTTCTGTCTTTTTCCACAATGCCCATTACAATGTGAGCTATTCGCTCAAAACCAACCAATCCGAGTTTACTAATAATTTTCGCCATTGTAATATCATTATCACAAAAAGAAACCACTTGATCCATGAGAGTAAAGGCATCTCGCATTGATCCTTTGCCTTCATTAGCAATCCATTTAACGGCTTCTTCTTCAAATTGAACCTGATTTTCTCTCAGAATCTTCACTAAAGCCTGAAAAATCACATCAACCGGGATTAAACGAAGATTAAACTGCTGACAGCGGGAACGGATAGTTGCTAAAACTTTGTTAATCTCTGTGGTAGCAAAAATAAAGACAACATGGGCCGGAGGTTCTTCAATAGTTTTTAAAAGGGCATTAAAAGCACTTTTAGAAAGCATATGGACCTCATCTATAATGTAAACTTTATATCGTAGATGAACTGGCGGATAAAGGATTTCTTCCTGGATCACCCGAATATCATTGATACTGGTATTAGAAGCACCATCAATTTCAATGACATCACTATTATAACCGTTGGTTATGGAAGTACAGTTATCACACTGATTACAGGGAGTTCCTGTTGGTCCTTCTACACAGTTCAATGCCTTGGCAATAATTCTGGCAGAAGAAGTTTTTCCGACACCTCTGGGTCCAGAGAGCAAATAGGCATGAGCAATTCGTTTATTTTGAATAGAGTTTTTTAAAGTAGTGGCAACAAATTCTTGCCCCAAAAGATCATCAAAGGTTTGAGGACGATATTTAGTAGCTGTAACCTGATAAGGCATGGTTTTCCTCAAAATAACAGATATGGAAAGAAAAACCTCTTTAACAACCAAGTGATTTATATGCGATAACACATGGCTTACCGTTGCTACCTTCCGGTCCTGGCGGGGTTCAGCCTGTCTTAACCATATAAGACCCGGCGTTAAAGAGGCAATTCCCGGTACCATTTTCCAAATAAAAAATAATACCAGGAATTCTTTAACGGAGAAAGAGGGATTCGAACCCTCGGTCCCGCACCAAAAGCCACAAAAGGTTAATCATTTTGTAGATTCAGGTGCGGGACAACGGATTTCGAGTCCGCCCGATTCGACCACTCTCGCATCTCTCCGATTATAAAAAGCCGACAAAGCTCTTTACTTAAAAAAAACGAGCCTAAGAGGATTCGAACCTCCGGCCTTTAGATCCGCAATCTAACGCTCTATCCAGCTGAGCTATAGGCTCAAATGTATTTATTATTGATTCGGAAAGTGGGGGATTCGAACCCCCGGTACACGTGAATGCACACACGAATTCCAATCGTGCTCCTTCGACCAGCTCGGACAACTTTCCCTATTTTAAGTACTATAAAAGCTATCAGCATTTATAGTACAGGATTAGTAAAAAAACGGAGAGGAAGGGATTCGAACCCTTGGACCCGTTGCCAGGTCAACTCCTTAGCAGGGAGCCCGATTCGACCACTCTCGCACCTCTCCCGGCCGTGCATGGGGGCGCACCGCCCTTGATGAGCACTTTGGCCACCCCGGACGCGGAGAGGGAGGGATTCGAACCCCCGGAGCTCTACGCTCAACGGTTTTCAAGACCGCCTCCTTCGACCACTCGGACACC
>JAKSBL010000246.1 GCA_022361115.1 Spirochaetota bacterium
AACTGCTCAAATTATTGACGAAGAAGTTAAAAAGATCATCTTGACACAACAACAACGTGCCAAAGATATTATCATGAATAATCGCGATAAACTAGTAAAAGTTGCTGATACTCTTTATGAAAAAGAAACACTGGATGCTGAAGAAATTTATAAACTACTAGATTTGGAACCAACAAAAATTAGTGAAAGAATTTATGATAAAAATACTAACACGACTGAACCTGCTCAGCTAATGGATTCAGAAAATAAAGAAACAGAGGTTACAGGAACATAATTATGTCACTAAAATCTTCAATCTCAGGAATTAGAGGGATAATCGGCCAGTCCCTTACACCACAAATTGTACTAGATTATGTTAGTGCTTTTTCCTCCATATTACCAACCGGGCCCATACTTATTGGCCGGGATTCACGGCCAAGTGGTGATATGCTTTTAAAATTAGTCACCTCTGTTCTCAATGCTTTAGGACGGGATGTTGTAGACTTGGGTATTATCCCTACCCCTGTCGTTCTCTATGGTGTAAATCAGGGGCATTATAGTGGTGGTATAGTCATCACTGCCAGTCATAATCCCAGCGAATGGAATGCTTTAAAACTTATCAATGAAAAGGGCAAATTCCTTTCTCCTGAACAGTTTGGACAATTAAATTCTAGCCTGGAAAAAAAACAATATCAATATGTTGAATATAAACAACTAGGAGAGTATGATACAAATGATCAAATTGCAGAAGATCACATAAAAACAATTGTTGAGTTTATCGATCATGATAAAATTATACAGCAAAAATACCGGATAGCTGTTGATACAGTTAATGGAGCAGGAGGCACCCAGGTCATTCGGTTGTTAAAAAAACTGAATTGTAAAATTGTTCCTTTAAATATTGAAGAAACCGGAATCTTCAGCCACCCTCCGGAACCTACCCCAGCGAATTTAGAAGAATTATCTGGTTTGATCAAAGAATGCCAGGCAGATGTCGGATTTGCTCTAGACCCGGATGGAGACAGACTGGTTTTAGCAGATGAAAATGGTGAGATTCTTTCTGAAGAGTATACATTAGCACTAGTTGTCAAACACTATTTAGAATATTATCGAAAATCAGGTGTGGTTATCAATACCAGTTCATCCCGATTAACTGAAACAGTAGCAAAACAAAAGCAGGTCCAGTTCTGGCGCGTTCCAACAGGTGAAATACATGTAACAGAAAAACTTGAAGAAACTGATAGTTTAATTGGAGGAGAAGGCAACGGCGGCATCATTGTACCAGAAATTAATAAATGCCGGGATGCATTGGTTGGCATAGCATTAATCTTAGAGTACCTTGCTGTTACTCAGAAAAAACTCAGTGATTTAAAAAAAGAGTTGCCTGAATATACTTTTTTAAAAGAAAAAGTGAACATCAATAAGCTCAATTACGAATCAATTGAGAAAAAAATCCTATTTGAGTTTAATCAGGAGCAGGTCGATAAACAAGATGGAATAAGAATTGATTTACCTGATGCCTGGATTTTAGTGCGTAAGAGTAATACCGAACCCATTATTCGGATATTTGTAGAAGCCGAAAATTCTGACAGAGCACAACAACTGATGACAAATTGTAAAAAAACCATAGAATCATAAATAGTGGTTAATCAATTCATTCTAAAATATTTTTATCATTAAAAAAATAGAATATGAGAATGAAATCATCCTTATTTATTACAACTCTTTTCATTTTAATTTTAATAACCCTCCCAATTTATAGTAATGAAAAGATACTAGCTCAAAATCTCTTAATTAAAGCAATCAATCATATTGAAAGTAATCATAAATTAGCAGATTATTTTGCTGAAAAATCCTATGCCTATCATCAAAATTTACCTGAATATTATTATATAAAAAACCGGTTAATCCCACCATTAAGAGAAAATAATCTGAAAAAGAAAATGCTGGCAGATTTAATACTGACTAATCTGGATCAAGCCTTTATTGTAGATCATTATACCCTCTTAAAAAGTGTTATTTTTACTTATGAAAACTTATTAGCCTATGAAGAATGTATCCCCCTTTATGATATTATTTTAGACTATCGAGATCGAAACCTTTATGATGATTACTTGGATTATATTATTCTACTATTTTACAAAAAAGATTATCCAAAAATTATTGAAGTAATAAAGGAAGCACAAAAAAATTATCAACATTTAGATTTAGTTTATCATTTAACAAAAGCTCAGCTTTTAAACCAGTCCATTACTGATCAGGAACTGACCAAAGTTATTGATCAATTACAAGCCAATCATTATCAGGATTCAAAAATTTTTTACTTAAAAGTATTAGCAGCAGAAAACTCAATCATTCCTGATTTATATCCTGAATATGAAAAACTCAAAATGATGCAAAAAATCAGCCCAACTTTAGAGAAAAACATCTGTTTTCAACTACTGTCAAAAAATTCTGACCTGACCACTGATCAAAATCAATATTTATTAAAGCAATGGATTGATGATAACGGATTAAAAGATTTCCGCAGTAATGAAATCTTAAAAATTATACCAGAACTAAAAGACGCAACAGATGATTTAGCCCTCCAATTTAACAACTATACAGGAACTCGTACAAAAGATATTAATGAAGATGGGATGTGGGAAGAGTATTTTTATTTTAAAATGGGACAACTATTAGAATGGAAAATCGATCAAAATCAAGATGGAATACTGGAAAAAAGATTAGATTTTTTTGATAATGGAAAAGTAAAAAATTCTTTTCAATACTTAGGAATCGATAGTTACTGGCAATATACTTTTAATGAAATGGATGATTCTTTAAAACAGGCAATTTTGTGGAAAAACAATCTCCAACAAAAAATTATTTCCTATTATCAATCAGAATTATTCATAAAAAATCCGGATAATATAGACAGAGATATGTTTACTAATTATATCGACAATATTGAATTACCTGGCCTTCATAAAACCTATATTAAATATTATCAAGGAGTTATTCAATATAAACAATTTGATTTTGATAATAATGGTTATTATGAATATAAGCAAATCTTTCAGCAAGGCAAACTGATTGAGGGCTTGCGTGATACAAATGGAGACAAGCTTTACGATTTAAAAGAAATATACCAATCAGAAAAATTAAAAACAATTTTATCTCGAACTGATCCGGATTTTGATGGTTATGATTATAAAGAAGAAATTACCAATAATGGGATTATCAAATATTGGGATGAAAACAAAGATCATATTTATGAAATAGCTGTTGAACAATTTCAAGAGAGTGAGATGAATAAGTATGATATCAATTTTGATGGTAAATATGATTATTTATTAAAAAAGCATAAAAATGACAGCTATACCTTTTACAAAATACAAAATAATCAATTACTCCCAATACTGTACCAAGAGAAAAAAAATGAAACAGTAAAAAAAGGTTGGGTAGTTATTTCCACTAAGAATATTGAAATGTTAAAATTTCCTCAAACCATAGAACTGACTAATTACCAAAGCTATGCAGGTATTTTTACCTATAATAACCAAAAAAAAATGTTTAAAAATCGAAGGATCAAAAATAAAGATTTTGATTATCAAATTTTTTTCATCAATAATCAGATTTTTCTATTTGACCAATCTCAATAAATCCTATATTGACAAACCTAAGAGTTATCAGTATATTACAAAAATATGTAAAATGATTTTACAAGACAATTAGATCAGATTATACTGAAATCATTCAATTCTATTTATTGTTCATTGATGACTGCAATAAACACAGATATCAAATATGACCAGTATCTTTCTATACCATCGATGAACGATTACTCAAAGAGTAAAGAGAAAGGCTTTTATGAAAAAAACATTTCTTCTATTATTAGCAATAATTCTTTTTATGAGTTGCAAATCCAATAAAAATATTACTCCTGATTATGCCAGGGGATTAAAAAATATACAACATAATTTAGAGAGAGAAAGTATTACTTTACAAGAAGCCTATATTGAGACAACTATTTTAATTGAAAAAAATACAAGTGATAAAAGTCAGGCCATCGGCTTTTTAAATGAAATAAAAACAAAAATGGATGATCAAGCAAATCTCGCTTTTCAAAATGAAGAATATGAAACGGCTCTGATTTATCTATTAAGTTTACAGGCTGCTGGATATGAAAACACAAAAGTTGATTTAAAAGAATGTTACAAAAAGTTAATTGCAAAAGGCCGTAAAAAGCCAAAAGAGTTCATTAAGAAAGAACCAGATTCAAATCAGGAAAACCAAATAGATATAAAATCAGCTAGTGAAGATCAAACAACGGATGTCAATTCAGAGATGGAATACCGGCCATTAGATGAAATGACTAGAATTCAATTACTTCATGAAATGGCAGACCTGAAACTTCTTGATTATAGTGAATTAGGCGAAATATTTCAATATTACTATAAACAGCAAAACAGTTCTATGTTTAATCATAGTTATTTAAAATATATAAATTTATATCCAAACCTTAACTCAAGTATATCTAATCTTAATAAAATGAAAGAGGAACTCAATCAAAAAAAACAAACAGATTTTGA
>JAKSBL010000302.1 GCA_022361115.1 Spirochaetota bacterium
AATATAAAAAAAGCAGTAGGTAAAACCATAAGATTTAATATTGCAAAGATAATGAGAATAATAATGGGCCCCAGAATTCCAAAACCAATTATGAACTCTCTCACTTGAAGTATATTTTCATAATTAAAATAGCGGTTGAGATCAAAACGGTAATATAAAAAAACCAATACTGCAATCAGTATAATAAAAAGGATACGAAATATTTTTTTAGTCAAATAGTTTTCCTGAAAAATAAATAGAATATTCTTTATGGGAAAGAATATATACTTTATCAATAAAAAGATCAAGTCTTACTAATAGATTTACAATACCATTAAAAATGTTAAGATTAAACCAATTTTTAGTTAAGTTGAAAAAAAAGAGAAAAATCTTTCAATCTATAAAATTACTCAAATGAATAATTTTTAATCATTTCATATTGGGATAAATTTAATTCAAAACCATGTTTTTCTAAGAAAGAATTTAAGTTATGATCCCGTTTATCAGTATTGATGATTGAAATCTTATCAGCAGTCGTTGTTTCAATAACCTTTTGAAGAATGGATTCACCAATACCCTTACCCCGTTCTTCTTTCTTTAGAGCAATCTGGGGTATTTCCCCGTTTAATGGATTGATAAAGGCATAGCCAAGTAATTTACTATCCTGATGAGCTTCAATAATATTAAACTGAGAGTGAACATTTTTTATGGATTCCATGGAGTTTTGCCAGGATGGTTGATAATCCCAGAAAGAAGTCAGCAAATCAAAATTAACGTTGTTAAGATTTTTGAGTTCAATAGTTATTTCATCATTTTTATGAAATTTCTTAAAGTTCTCTTTTTTCATATGATAACACATATATTCACAACAAATATCCAACCCACTTTTTTTATAAAGAGCTACAGCTGGTTCATTTTTTTGAATCACTTCCAGCAAATAAGAATCAATTTTTTTATCATTAATGATCTCTTCCAAATACTGAAACATTTTTGTTGATATCCCCTGTTTTCTATAGGCAGGAATAATACCTGTGGCACAATCATAAAGCACCTTCTTACCATTAATTTGACGTAATCCATTAAAAATAAGGCCAACTAGTTGTTGCTTATCAAAAGCTCCAATGGACAATTCACTGATAAATGATCTTCTAATTAATAATTCTCTTTCAAAACGTTCTTGAGACATTTGTATTTTAGCGATATAATCAGAAAATGCCCGGGTAAAAGTTTGAAATAAGACTGATTTTGATATTCCTTCTAAAGTTTTCACTTCAATCATCATAATCTCCTAATAATAAAACAGTCATTTTAATTTTTAATTGCATCCAGTACCAGTTTAGAAAAACAGTGAACTTGTTTTTCTGTTAAGTTTTGGTCCATTATTCCTGTATAAAATGCCATTCCATCAATAGCTGCCAGAATGATATAAGAAATGGACTCTAAATCTAAATCCGGTTTAAATTCTTTACTGACTATTCCCCCTTTGATCATAGTTTTAATATCTTGAAGCATAAGAACAAAACGGTTGTTATTAAATTCTTTTAATTCAGTTTTTTTTATACTATTATCAATTTGTTTGGAAATCCAGAATTCAAAGGAAAATCGAATTCGTCTGAAATTTTCTTTTTGTAAGTAACTGCCCAGTATGGTTTCGAGATAGAACTTTAATTGTGTTTGATAGTCTTGATCCATAGGTGGATTGCTGATAAGAGCATGCCGATTTATGGTAACCTCTTTGGCTATTGCACAAAAAATATCTTCTTTGCTCTTAAAATGTACATAGATTCCCCCTTTTGAAATACCAGTACTTTGGGCAATATCATCAATAGTAGTATTGTTATACCCTTTTTCTGAAAATAGATTTAATGCATGTTCAATAATTAATGAGATTTTTGATTCTTTTAATTGATGACTAATTTTAGGCACTCAGAAATCCTTATATAAAAAACGACTGGTCAGTTTTTATAATACCCTTTTTCTGACAAAAGTCAAGATACTTAATGCAGAAAATATGGATAAACATACCATGAATGATCAAAAGTTTCCAGGACTAGGGATTATTTTTTATTATTAAGGATAAAGAATTTCTCCAGCTGATTCATCTATAATAGCTTGACAATCCTTTATTATTTTTATATGATCAGTCTATCAATTTTTGGAGGCGCCTCTCCGGAATTGTCCATAAATTATGGGCTAAGTCGGAACTGTAGAACAAATATTCAAATATTTATTTTTCACTTTAATTTGTAATTTGGAAACAAAAATCAGAAGTGAATTGTTTTTTTGAAGATTATTCTGCAGAAATAAAATGGCCTGACTATTGAATTGATAAATCTTTCCAAAATATAAACTTATCACATTTATCAACATAACTTTTATTTATTCATTTTAATTTTCAAAATTAACAGCAACTTCTGAATAAATCAGGAGGAACCATGTTAATTACCTATGAAAACAGAGAAAAACTCAATACTTTTTTTTTAAAAACAAAACTTTCCACAAATAATAATGGTGACAATAAAAATAAAGAAGCAAAAATAAATCAGATCATTGCTTATCTGGAGATTATCCATTCCTTATTAAGAAAATATTCATTAAAACGCAATTTAACTTTAATCGACTGTGGTGCAGGTAATTGTTATTTAAGCTTCTTAACTTATTATTTTTATCAAACAATAGATCAACGGAAAGTAACCATTTATTGTATTGATAACAATCAAAGATTGATGAATAATAACAGAGTATTAGCCAATCAACTTGGTTTTCAAAATATGTTTTTCCAAAGCTGTGATATTCTTGACTTTTCCATAGCCAGGCAGCCTCAAATAGTCTATTCTTTACATGCTTGTGACCAGGCAACCGATAAAACTCTTTATTTGGGAGTAAAACACAATGCTGCTAATATCTTATCTGTTTCCTGTTGTCAGCATAGTATGAAAAAACAATTGAAAAAACACCCCTGCTCTGGAATTACCAAGTATAATGTATTTAAAGATAAATTCACTTATATGATAGGTGATTCATTAAGAGCTTTATTGATGGAATCAGCAGGATATCAGGCTAATATAATTGAATTTGTTTCATCTAGATACACTGATAAAAATGTTATGTTAAGAGCAACAAAAAGCAATCCAAATAAGATCTTGAAAGCAAAGGAAGAATATCAACAATTGTCTCAATTATTTAATATACGTCCTATTTTGGAAGGGTATTTAAGCAAAAATTAGTCAATTGACCTGCAATAAAACAGGATATTTTTGAAACTGACTATGATATAAGCGACTTGAAAGTTGTTTAGAGGGTATAAACATCATAATTAATAGAATTGAGATATTCCAGTTAATTACTTATTGACAGTAGTATATAAAAATCCTAGTATCTATTTTAATGAGATTATTTTGAAACATAATGGTTAGTATAAAGATTTTCATACATATATCCTTCAATTCATAAAAAACACTATGTTAAATTTTGAAAAGATCTATGTTTACCCCAAAAGTATCATTAAAAAAGGAATTTTGCCTGACACTTATTTTTTAGGAAAATATCGATTTTCACCATACCAGGCTTGCGGACATGCTTGTAAATATTGTGACGGAAGGGCAGAAAAATACTATGTCGAGGGTAACTTTGAAAAAGATATACGAATACGAAAAAATGCTCCGGATTTACTTGTTAAAGAATTAACAAGTCTAAGGGAAATTGCTCCGATTCGGATTAGCTCAGGAATTTCTGATGCCTATCAACCTTTAGAAAAAACAGAAAAACTTACTCTCCGCTGTGCAGAAGTCTTATCAGAATATACATTACCTGTAGGTATTTTAACCAAATCTTCCCTAATATTAAGAGATATCGACATCTGGCAAAAGATTCATCAAAAAAGCAATTTTACTCTCATGGTTTCTCTCACTTTCTTAGATGAAAAAAAAAGAAAAATCTTTGAACCCCATGCTAGCCCAGTAGAAGAAAGACTGCTCACACTACAAGAATTCAAAAAAAGAAAAATGGTTTGTGGTGCTTTAATGATGCCACTTATCCCCCAAATAACTGACACTAACAAATATATGATTAAATTAATAGAGATCTTTTGTGATTTAAAAGTAGACTTTATTATGCCCGGTTATTTAACCCTTAGGCCAGGCAAACAAAAGGAGGATTTTATTCAAATCATAAAGAACTATTATCCAGAAAAACTTGATTTCATTAATCACCTTTACTCAAATAACCGCTTTTCGGGAAATCCCCTTTACTCCTATCGTCAGCAAATAAATAAACAGTTTAAAGAAACTTTTGCTCATCTTCCTATTCCAACACAGTATCCTCATCACTTGTATAAAGGACAATTTCCTATTTATGATGAAATTTTTATCTTATTAGTTCATATGATGGAACTTTATCAGTCAAGTGGAATACCAATCTCTCCTTTAAAAAAAAGTTTTGCAAAATATAAAAATTGGTTGGAAAGTGAAAAAAAAATATTTAACCGAAAACGATCAATGACCCAAAAAGACTTAGAAAACAAATTAATCACCATTATTCAAGATAATAAATTGGTAGAAATCATAGAAAATCAAAAGTTGACTAGTTTTATTTACCAAATAATTATTAATCATAAAGTTTTTGACTATCAAACCAGGAAACTTATTTAATTATTGTAAAAACCTATTCATTATCATTTCAGAATTATTTTTTTAATTATTTTCAATCATGTAACAATAATTGATCATATCTTAAATTTTATTACTGGTTAACTTTAAAAAAATGTCTATAATTAATATAATTATTGTATTTTATAACAGATATTTTAGAAATTATCAGACATATATATATATTCTGAATCTAGGATTATTTTGATGTTAAATAAATTTTTAGATAAATTGCTAATTCGGTATACTGATTATAATTATCTAATCACCATAAAATCAAGAGTATTTGTACTGTCTTCTTTTTTAATTGGCTTTATCGGCTTGTATATTTCAATTAACCTGCTTATTACTGAAGGATTGGGATTTAGTTTTCTGATCATGTTTTTTGCATTTATTGGAACCTTGCTGGCAATTCTGATTTTTCAAAAAGGTTACTATAATCATGGGGTCACCCTTTTAATAGGGGTTACTTTATGTTCAACCATATTTCTTTTTATTTCTCATTATTTAGCTGTTCAGGAATTTATCATTTTTGATGCATTAGTAGGTTTATTTATTTTTTTAAGTCTGTTTTTTTTAATCTCAATCAGTATAAAAACTTTGATTGTCTATGGAATATTAAGCATTGTCAGTTTTTTTATCATTTTGTTTATTGGTTATCAATTTGGGCTGGATAAGCACAGTTTTTTAATGATTAAAAATAATACTATCATACCCAGTTTAAGGTTAGATTTTATTTGCTATGTTGTGATGTGGGTTTTTAGTATTTTTAATTTTATTATTTTTAATAAGCAAGTTGTTATTAACAGAAATCAAACTGATGAACTCAATAAAATCAACATTGGATTGGAACAAAAAGTAAAAGAGAGAACCAAAGATTTAACTGAAGAAATTGAGGAAAGAAAAAAACTTCAAAAAAAACTAGTTGATATCAATATGAAGATGACTGAAAGTATATTATATGCCCAAACAATCCAGATGACTATACTACCAGATGAGAGTGAAATCAAGAAATATTGCAGGGATTTTTTTGTACTATTTAAACCTAAGGATATCATTGGAGGTGATTTTTACTGGTTTTACCCGATTGGAAACAATTTTTTCCTGGGAATTGTAGATTGTACTGGCCATGGTGTACCAGGAGCATTAATGACGATGAAAGTAAATTCCATTATGAATCATATTATGTCATATAATGATAATACTCCGGAAAAGGTATTAAGTGAATTAAATTTTCATCTCCTGAGCCAACTCAATCAAAAGGCAGAAGATAAAACAACTTATGTTGGCTTAGATATCAGCCTTTGCCTTTTTATTAAAGAAGAACAGAAGCTTTTTTTTTCTGGTTCAAAACTCAACATATATATCATAAAGGATAATCATTTAGAGCTGATTAAAGGGGATAGAAAAAGTCTTGGGTATGGCCTACAGAAAAATGAGCATCTCTATCAGTGTCATGAATTAAATTTAGATAATAAAATGAAAATCTATATGACTACTGATGGATTTGTAGAACAATGTGGCGGAAGAAAAGGAATTCCTTATGGGAATAAAAATTTTCAAAAATTATTAATAAAAAATAATAATCTGCCAATGTCTGAGCAAAAAAAGATAATGGAACAAGAATTTTATCAATACAAAGGCAACATTGAACAACTAGATGATCTGACAGTAATTGGAATCATCCCTTATTGATTCTAGTAAGGAATCATTGTTAAGGTAATAGAACCTATTATAAATCAATGATTTTTCATTTATCCTTACCAGCAAAACCTTGACGATCATCTGGCATGAGGATTATCCTAGTCCATATCGGCTTTACTTCATTACTGAATTAAGGGTG
>JAKSBL010000079.1 GCA_022361115.1 Spirochaetota bacterium
AGCCGGTATTGAGCGAAAAATTTTAGAAAAGCATCAAATTGCTTATCAAACCATTCCGACCGGCAAATTGAGACGTTATTTTTCCTTTAAAAATTTCATTGATATCTTTCGGGTTATCAATGGGATTCTTAAGAGTTTATCCATAATCTCTAAATTTCAACCTGATATTATTTTTTCTACTGGCGGATTTGTCTCAGTTCCTCCGGTTATTGCCGGGAGAATACTAAATAAAAAAATTGTCATTCATGAACAGACAATTGATGCTGGTTTAGCAAATAAAATCAATGCCCGCTTTGCTCATTCTATTGCTCTGACTTTTGAAGAAAGTCAGCAATATTTTCCCAGAAAAAAGAGTAAAGTAACGGGTATCCCTTTAAGGGCTGATATTTTCAGCGGGATCAGGGAGGAATCCTTAAAAAGACTCAAACTTAATTCCAATCTTCCGACACTTTATTTTTCCGGTGGAGGATTAGGCTGTCATTTATTAAATGTTACTGCAAAAGAGATCATCCCCAGTTTACTAACCAAAGCAAATGTCATTTTTCAAACAGGCAATGCATTAGAAGGTAAAGACTATTTAACCATGTTAAAATTCCGGGAAACCTTAGCAAGTAACTTGAAAAATCACTTTATTGTTTATAATTTTATCAATGAAGAGCTCAGTGATGTTTTTGCTGTTGCCGATTTAGCCATAGCCCGCAGTGGTGCAGGTACGGTTAATGAGCTCATGGCTCTAGGCATCCCTTCCATTTTTGTACCATTAGCTATTGCTACTAATAATGAGCAATATAAAAATGCTGAAATAATGTGTAAAACCGGAGGAGCTATTATTATTGAAGAAAAAAAACTCAATTCTCAATACTTATATGAACAAATTGAGAAAATTCTTTTAACGGATAAGCTGCAGGCCATGAAAGAAAATATCAAAAAAAGTCCCAGTATCCGGGGAAATGACAAGATTTTGGAATTAATTCTCAGTTTATTATAAAATAATCATTCCTTTTCTGATAAAGAATGCAAGAGCTGATCAATCAGCTCTAACCAATGAGTACTGAGTGCTTTTTTTTCCTCATTTTGTAGAGCAGTTCTCTTTAGTTTTTTTTCCAATTCTTTAATAAGATCGCCGGCTTCTTTTCTATGATAGTGTTGAGTACAAGGATGGTCAAGAACAAAATAACCGAGAAAAGCTGCCTGTTGATAGTCTTCGGTTAATTGGAAATAATAAGCAATCCCCAGGATAGCAGTTAACCCAACTGTCACAACTTTTGTATCCCGGCTGATGATGAGTAAATCATAAAAATAAAACAAAGCCAAACTGGGATTTTTTTTGGCAATTGCATTAAATCCTAAATTTTCTAAAAAAGAGTAAATCAGAAATTTATGAGTTTGGGGGACATCAAACTGTTCATAAGGAAAAATATACCCAATCGACTCTTTTTTTGCAGCTAAGGCTTCTTGTAAAACTTGATGTGCTTTGGCAGTTTTTCCTAACTTGGTTAAAACATAACCTAATCCATTGGCACATTGGGGGAAATATTGCTGATAATGACTCTTTTCATCACAGAGCAAAACTGCTTTTTGAAATATCTTTTCTGATTTTTCTAGGTTTCCATTGGCAGCTTCAATAAAACCTAAGTAAGTTAAAATAAGCGGTTCAAAAAACCTTTTCTTGACTTCTTTCATAACGAAAAAACATTTTTGAATACATTTTTTTGCCTGAATAAAATTGCCTAAATCAATTTGCACAATTGTCTGGTGTTTTAAGGCAACGACAATAGCAACTTTTTCATTACTCTGTTCAAATAAAGTTTCTGCCTGCACAAAACATTGACAGGCATTTCTAAATTTTCCTTTTAAAGATAAAAATAACCCCTCAATAAAAACCAAATCACCTTGCTCTGCCAGGTATTTATCTTTTTGTGTATCATAAAGCTCTTTTTTCGTCTTTGTGATTAAATGAAGCGCTAAATCTAGATGGCCAATTAGCTCATAATAATCCTTAATCATCCAGAGATGCTCAAAAAGTAATGAATAGTTTTTATTCTCTCTAGCCCACTCCCAGGCTAAGCGAATATTAGGTTCTTCATCCCTTAACTTAGAATAAAATGGTACTTTTATAGCAGTTCCCTTCAAATCAATCATTGCCTCTAAATTTTTTAGATAAAACTCTGAAA
>JAKSBL010000332.1 GCA_022361115.1 Spirochaetota bacterium
AAATTATAAATTTAATACTGAGAAAAAAATAGAACTTCATGAAGAAGACGGTAGAGTAGATTTTAAAAATCTTAATATTGTACAAAATGTTGTTGCTGGACAAATCCTGGCAACAAAATCACCTGCCGATGAAGGTGAACCTGGTAGAACAGTAACCAATGAAATTTTACCAGCTAAATCAGGTAAAGATGTTCCTCTTAATCCCGGGAAGAATACAATTTTAACTGAGGATGGTATGAGTATTGTAGCTGAAAAAAATGGACAAGTTGCAATTACTGCAGGGAAAGTTGTTGTTGAAGAGGTACTTACCATTCAAGGTGATGTAAATATGAAGGTTGGTAATATAACTTTCCTGGGAACTGTAATAGTTATTGGCAATGTTGAGGATGGTTTTTCCATTAGTGCCCAAGGGAATATTGAGATTAGAGGTAGTGTGGGTAAATGTAACCTGGATGCAGAAGGAGATATAGTAGTCAGTCAGGGAATTATGGGTAAAGGTGAAGGAACAATCCGTTCTGGTAAAAATTTATTTGCCAAATTTATTGAGAATGTGAAAAGTATTGATGTTACTGAAACTGTTATCGTTCAAGATGGCATTATGCATTCCTATATTGATGCTACTAAAGAGATTTCCTGTGTTGGTAAAAGGGCAACCATTGTTGGTGGGCGTTTAAGAGCCGGAGAGTTAGTAAAATCAAAAACAATTGGTTCAACAGCCGGAACTGAGACTATTATTGAAGTGGGTATTGATCCCAAGAAACGTCAAAGAATGCATGAGTTAAATGAAGATGCGGAAAAAGCATATAAAGAATTAGAAGCGATTGAAGCGAATTTCCATAATCTGGAAAATCAAAAAAGACAATTGAGGAAAAACTTTCCTGAAGAAAAACAAAAACTATTTGATGAATTAAAGGAAGAAATTACCAAACACAATGAAGTGATAGAAAATGTCAATAAAGAAAAAGAAGAAATTAATAAATACTTGGCAATGTTAAAAAACAAAGGTAAAATCATAGCATCTAAGACCTGTTTTCCACAGGTAAAATTATATATCAAAAATGCGTTTCTCCAAATCCGTACGGAATATAAAAAAGTTGAGTTCGTGTTAGAACACGAAGAAATCAATGTGGAACAGTATACGGAGTCGGAGGATGACAGGAAATAAACAATGGCAGTTAATCCATTAGATCTGCAAACAAATTTTTTACAAATGTCCAATGTTGGAAAACAACAGGCATTATCTAAAGAGTCGCAGGTATTAAGACAGGACCATGCCAGTGAAAATTTGAGTAAAACTAGTGAAAAGAATGCTGAAGACGTACCTGAAACCAAACAAATAGCAGAGAACAGCGGGAAAGTAAAAAACGACGGTAGTCGAAAACAAAACCAGGAAGAAGAAAAAAATAAGCAAAAAAAAGAGAAAGAAAAATCTGATCAGCAAAATAGCAATTTAGAAGCAAATCCTTCTGGAATTGGTCAAAACATAGATTTACTGGGATGATATTGGCCTTATGAAAAAACTTGTGTTTTATAAAAGACCATAAAAAAACCTGTATCCGTTGAGTTGAATACAGGCTTTTTTATAGTTAAGTTATCCATTAATCTCTAATTTTTTCCATGGTTCTCAAACAACGAGAACATACTCTCATTTTTTTGTTTGCACCATTGACTTCAATCACTTTGTTATGAAGATTAACTTTAAAAAGTCTTTTTGTTTTTACACCAATTTTAGAACCAGTACCACCTTTTTTCTTAGCCAGACCTTTTCTAGGTACATTGTTTCCAACTGAGGTACCTCTTCCACAAATATCACAATTTCTTCCCATGATTTTCCTCCGTATTATTCGTTTATCATTACAATGAATTCGTTAAAGGATATTCTCGTTATCCAGAGCATTAGAATATATTATTTCATTCTGCTATTTTCTCTTATTCGCAGAAATATAGTATTTTTTTTAGAATTTGTCAAGATTTCACCAGTTTTTTTTAAACATTACTCACCTTTTTTTAAGTCAGTGAATGATGTAAGGTATGTTCATCCGAATATACCATATAATCCATATCCTGAAAAATAGTATCTCTTTTTTCACATTCTTCTAAATAACCTATATCATAATGACCACTTTTTATCATTTCATATAAATCTAGAAATCTCTTGCTATGGCACTTAATTTTTTTTAAGGCATACTGAACTGTCGTATTAGTCGTTAAGATAAAAGCCCAGCAAGATGTTTGTGCAATTTGTAATTCCCTGGCCATTTGATTCAGCAATCTTTTAAGTGTATGATCATTAGTATTTGGGTGCTGATTTGCCATTTCAACCATTTTATCAGCACATTCATGTAAATGTCGATATATCCAATCATTGGAATCATTTAGCCAAACTTCCATATAACCTTTGTTTCCCCAACTGGACATGGAAGGGGTAGAGACTTGGTTGACCGGATATTTTTTTAAATATTCTGTCGGTGTAATTAAATCAACCGTTTCAGATTGATAGATCTCTCGGCAGAGGTAATTAATAAATTTAGGTCCTTCATACCACCAATGGCCAAAAAGTTCTGCATCATAAGGAGCTACGATAATTGGTTCCCGGTCCATTATGGAACTGAGATATTCGACCTGTTTTTCCCGATTAAAACGAAAATTTGCTGCATGACTTTTTGCTTTAGCATCTGCCCATTCAGGGTGATAAGGTTGTTTTTCAACATTACGCCCGGTAATTCGATAATATTTAAAACCTGTCATCATACGAATACCATCATTATGAATATAAGGGCCAATGTAATCCAGAGGCAGGTCAAATCCAATATCCCGGTAAAATTCCCGATAATCCGAATCCCCTGGATAACCTTCTTCTGCTGACCAGACCTGTTTAGAGGACTCAACATCCCTGCCAATAGCTGCTACCCCATTTCGACAGTATAGAGGAGCGAAAACACCATATTTAGGTCTTTTTTCTGCATATAATATGCCATGAGTATCAACAAAAAAGAAACGAATTCCCCACTTTTTTAAAAACTCTTCCAACCCAGGATAATAGGCACATTCTGCATTCCAAATACCTTTTGGATAACGGCCAAAATGTTTATAATAATTTTTGACTGCAGTTTCAATCTGGCCATTAATGGCATTATTATTGATATTCATTAATGGCATAAAGCCATGGGTAGCTCCACAGGTAATAATTTCTAATTTACCCATGTCCTGGAAAGTCTTAAAACCCTTTAGTAAATTTTTCTGATATTTATTGACAAATACATCATAACAGGCAGTTAGATGATGGTGATACATTTCAGCTGTTGCATAAAAATCTGTATTGCGGGTTCGATTCAGTTCTTTATGAGAAAGTTCTATGAGTTTGTTTAATTTTGTTTCAAAACGATTTTGCAAAAGGTGATCAGCAAACATTTCACATAGTGGAGGTGTTAAAGACATGGTTATTCGAAAATCAATTCCGTCATTTACCAAACTCTCATATGTTTGCAATAATGGGATGTAGGTTTCTATAATGGCTTCGTAAAACCAGTCTTCTTCCATAAAGGATTCATGTTCTGGATGACGAACAAATGGCAAGTGGGCATGAAGCATGAGACATAAATAACCTTTAGACATTTTTCCTCCCTTATATTTCAAATGTGTACTTTTGTATTGTAAATTATTTCAATATAAATACAATCATTTTTTCTATTTATTCTTTTTTTGAATGGATACTTTGATCTTACTTAATTTTGTGTTTTCTGTAATCCAGTTTATATTAATTTAAAAAAATACCCTGCCTTTCGCACTGACAGGGTAGAAAATATGTTTTTATTTATGTTTATTTACTGGATAAAGGTTTTACAGGTGAACTTACATTGCCACTGAACAAGCTTTCTTCTGTTACATTGCCGGCTAAAAATTTCATGAGTTCCTGGCTGCCAATTTGTTGAAATAATTGATCAGCTCCTGAAGCTTTTAATATATTATTAAAATACTCATCACTCATCATCCATTCCTCATCAATCTGGTCAGAAACATCGTCTCGAGGAGTGCTAGCTATATTTGATCGTAATACGGTTATAAATTGTCCATCTTTGATATAACCTAAATCTATAACATAAGTGCGGTTAGGCTGTGGAAAGTTAATATACCAGTTATTAGCAGTGTTATTTATTTTAATATCAAAATGTGAATGAGGCTGTTCAGGATTATTGGTTCCAGTAATATCATACACCCGTAAATATTTTGTCTGGTTGTATAACTGATGTTCGTCCATTACAGCTTGGTTGGTTTCCCAGTAAACAAAACCCCAAAAAGGATCTCTCACCATAAAAATCATTTTATTTTTACCATAATGACTTGGTAATGGAGGTGCATCTGAAAAAGTATTATACTGTGGTTGAGGCTGGGGTTGACTTAAAGCACTGCTACTTTGAGAACTGCTATCTTGAGAAAAATCTTTCTTTATTTCTTGAGCTGTTTCAGTAACTTTTTCAGCTGTTAAAATTAGCTGTATCAAGTCGGATTTTTTAGCTTTTGCAGTGAATTTCAGTTTTTTTTCATTAGCAATTGTTTTTAATTCTGCAACAGTTTTTTTCTTTAAATTACTCTCATTCATAATTATGCTCCCTTTTTTTATTCCGATAGATACTGTAGGATCATGAAAAAAAAGACAAGCGTGCAGTGTTCTTACCGGATTACTTTTTGTTGACTAATATACCATTAGTTCAGTATAATTAATTTATAGTTAACTTTAACTATTTTTTTAAAATTATGGTTATTTCACAAAAAAAGTACTGAATCCTAAAAAAATATTTACATTTCCTGTGAATCTAATAAAAAAATAAATGTTTGTCAAATGTTTTTTTTAATATTGTAAACAAAAAAAGAGAAATTAATTTTTTTTAAAAAATCAATTTCTCTGGAATAAAATTATTTGGAAAATGAATGAAAAAAGTCTTGAAAGTAATATAAGCGGATAAGACTCTTTTTGCATTTTCTTGTTAAAATTCTATCTTACAGCTTATTTGATAATCCTGGTAAAATCCAACCATATTTGGACCAAACTCACCAGCTCGCCAATTTTTGTTAAGTAAATGCCAATCAAAAGGGTATTTTGCTGATATATTGATATTTAAAGCACTGATTGGTTCAACATCAAAGCTAATGTTTAATAATCCCGATTGATCTTCAATTCCAAATAAATAAGAGGTACTGATATTTAAAAAATCATTAACAGTTACCCGCACCATTCCAAATAAATAGTTATGGCGTAAAAAATGCTGGGGCTTTATTGCTGTATTCATTACATAATATCTATCCAATAAAGACATTTCTTCCCACTTTTGTGAGTCTGATGTATTATTATAAATACGATCCAATTCAAAATCATCATCTTCACTATTAAATGCCCAATCTAAAGCTCCCGGCCCATAAAAGAGATATTCAGCCAGAATATATACTTTTCCTTTGATGGTATAATCAAAACCAATGGCTGCCTCTAAACCTTCATAGCCATAAAAATTCCGTTCATCATAAAATTGAGCTTCATAAAACCATTGCTGGTTAAAACGGTATATCATATCAATAAACAGAGCTATTTCAATATCTGCTTTTAAAGAAAAACCCACAATATGGGAGAAATCATTATTGGTATATTCTGGCAGATTATTTACACTAGGATCTGCAACGGTTCTGAATTCCATTTCTGGTAAAAAAAAACTGTATAAAAATTCAAAATTAATTTTTCCCAGATAAAAATTCGTAGCATTACCAAATTTCCAACCCCAACCTTGGCTATTGATTGGGTTTTCTGGTGCTAAAGCAAATAACTCTATCCTCCAGAAATCCATTGGATAAAATTTTGCCAATATACCCAATTGGCCATCTGGACGAGCACTAAGATTTATAGGATTACGAGGATTAAATAGATCAGTGGGACTGAAGGAATAACCAAATCCTCTGGCCACTCGAATCAGACCAATATCAATGTTAAAAAAATCATGCTGAATACTCATTTCCAAACGGTCTAATTCAAAAGCACCAATGTAAGTGGACTTATAATAAAAGGTATAGAGAAGAAACTAGTATTAGCCGAATTCCAGGCATGGGTAATACTTCCATCTAAAGATAAAGGATTATAATAAGAAGTTAAATCAGGAACAACGGAGTTCATAAATGAATAATATTGATACTGATATGTTTCAGTAGCTGTACCAGCTAACATGGTAAGGTTAAAAGAAGCCTGGAATTTCAAATATTGACCAATGTTAGCTTTAAAACGGAGATTTGTATAATTATCCCATCCCCAGCGAAATTCTCCATAGTCAGGATCATCTTCAAAAGTGAGAGCTTGCTGAAATTTAACAGTACTTTCATTGCTTCCATAAAATTTCAGTTTTGTTTTCACTGCAAATAGCTGACTGATTAATATTAAAACCAGGATGATGGATAATAATCTTTTAAACATAATCATTTTCCTTGGTATCTTGAATTATTAAAAATTTCGATTTTAACCCTGCGTCTTAATCCCTGAATTGATTCAGGGATTAAGAATAACACACAAAACCAGAGTTTTATCAATCAAGTTCCATTATCTTTCTAAATTTCGCAGGGTAAATGTATTAGAAGGAATTTTGATGTCTAATTCAATATTTTTCATAATAAATATGGTTTTAGAGTTTTTTCGTAATAAGTCATCAAAGATAATTTTGGTAGGAAAATTTTTACCTTTTATCTTTATAAAATCATCAATAATGGTTTCTCTTAATTTAACTCCTGATAGAGCAAATAATTCTTCCTTTATTGGAATAAAATCTTCTTTATCAACCCACATCATCCGTTTAGGGTAGGCTACTGTTTTCCGTTTTGCATTAAGTTCCAAAACCCAAACTGGCCGTCCATTTAAGGTGGTTTCTTTTACTATTTTTGCATTATACTGATTCGCTAAAGAATCATTGTTCTCTGACATATCTTCATAAGACATATCAGATCCCATCATGGATTCTTTTAACATATGTCCGGTAATGGGCATGATCTCTTCTAAGTCTTCTGTATAGACATAAATTTTACCATCTTTTTTTAGATATTTTGTTCCTTCATCATCAGAATTGGTGAATTCCAGGAACATGTTTTCTTCACCTTCAAAGTACCCGTAAAAAGTTTTAACAATTTCTTTTCCTGAAATTTCAATAATCATTTCACCAGTATATTTACTGGATTCTGATGTTTGGTTATTATCCACCCGATCTAAAATTTCGGTTGTATCAATAGCAAACGTAGAAAATGCCGTCCCCAGGATTAAAATGAATATCATTATTCTTCTCATATTATCTCCTTTAATATATAAAATTCAAAATATATATAAATTTAGTTTAATTCAATTTAAAATTAAAGTTCACATAAAATCACTAAAAGGTCACGGAGGAACACAAAACGAGTGTTGTTTATTTGAGCTAAAAAATCTTTAAAGCTGCTCTGATAACTAAAGGTTCTGTTAACTTGCTTCAGTTTTCTATTTTTAGTGTTCATTTGTGTCTTTCCGTGCCTTTTTGTGATCATTTTCTTTACCTTCTCAAAGCTTCCACTGGTTCAATAAATGCTGATTTTAGTGAGGGAAAAATGGTACAACAGGATGATATTACAACTCCGAACAAAAATCCGTATAATAGGTAAAATGGTGAAAACTTAATAAAAATCGTATTTGCAACTGGGAATTCTACTCCTCCTGTCATTGCTAAAATATCAATGGGTACATAGGAAAGTATCAGTGAGAGGACACCTCCGATAAAGGTACCTGCGATGGACCCAAAAAAACTTAAGAGTATGGCTTCCAGGAAAAAAACCATGATAATTTCAAAACGGGACATCCCTAGAGCTCCCATCATGCCAATTTCCTTAATCCTTTCATGAATGACCATAATAACTGTATTCACAATCAAAAATGATGCTACAATAATAAACACTCCATAAACAATAGCGTAAATGGTTTCCGCCATTTTCATCATTGCCATGAAAGTGTGAGAAGCCAGTTCTCTGATAAAGATATCCTCTTGATGGTTTAAGGCAGCAATTTTTTTTGTAACTGCTTTATATTCCTCAGGTTTATCCAGGTATACATAAATAGCTTGAGTCTGTCCTTTTAAAGATGCCAGGCTTTGTACTCTTTCAAAGGGAAGCAAGATATAATAGCCGTCATAAGAAACATAATCAAAATCAAAAACCCCAACTACTCGAGGATTGTAAAATCTATCCGAATAGGTACTGGAGATCATTTTCATGGGAATACTCGGCAAAGCTGCTTTTTGTACGATATACATGATTTCTTCTTTATCTGATGCAGTGATATTCGGATTTAGTTGATAGAAGTTATTTTCATATAGAGTATAGTATTGTTCAAATGTTGATTTAGCAATGATGCTGTTTTCCAAACTGATCATTAAGTTACTGGATTTACTAACTTTTTCTGGCAATTTGGTAACTTCTAAATTGATAAAATTATCCAGTAATTGCAGGTTATCATTTTCTTCAATAATATCTGCAACAACATACAGGCCATGGCCATTTTTAGAATAATATTTATCCAAAAGAGTATTCATCTCTGAACTAAACATGTCTTTCCACCACTGCATTTCATACTCTTCAACCTGTCTGGGAATAATCCCCAGTTTTTTGGCAATGTTGATTCCTACAACAGCTTCATTGGCATACCGGGTTTTTGATTTTTTTTCAGGAAAACGTCCAATGACCAAACCATTACTTTTATTCTTGAGATTATAATCATTGATTCGAGTTTCGTCTGGCATAGCCAGTTCTTTTTCAATATCAACTCCCCAAACAATAGCATGTTTGATCAGGTTGCTGGTTAAGGTTGCATAAGATGTTATTCTTGGAAAAACTGCTTTCACTCCTTCAATAGAATCAATCTCTGCTAAATAATTATCCAGATCTCCATTAGGGGGAGTAATTGGATATTGCACCGGAAAAAAATCTTCATTTGTTTTAAAATCTTCTGTAACTAATGAAATATCCCCTGTTTCAAAGGTTTTAACAATTGACTCCATACTGCCAATCATACCATTGATATAAGAAATCATGGCAATAATAAAGAATACCGCCATAGCAATGGCAAAGATACAGAGAACCGATCTTCTCCTGTTACGGTTTATATTTCTTAAGGCAATGGTGAATAGATAACCTAATCCATTTTGCATTTTAATCACCTCCTATAAATGCTAATTTATATAATTCAGGCATTAATGGGTTTATTCAAACCTTAATGCATCTGAGACTGCAATTTTTAAAGCTTTTTTCACTGGAATCAAAGCCATTAATCCGGCAACTAAAACAGAGCCGATAAAGGATCCGGCTATCATTCCATAATTCCAGGCAGAACGGGTAATTCCGGTAACCCGGTATCCAAATCCATCTTCAAAACCTTCCTCCAGCATTGCTGTTAAATCTATGCCAATTGGTATCATGTAAAAGTAATTAAATAGAGAAGCTGTGATTAAGCCCAGGGCTCCGCCGATTAAGCCGATTAGCATAGATTCATAAATGTAGAGCCGGGTAACCTGTCCGTCAGTTAAGCCCAGGGCCCGAACCATACCGATTTCTTTTGTCCGTTCCAGAACTGCCATGAGCATGGTGTTGGCGATTCCGGCTATGGCTAAGATCATTAGAAATCCAATGATTACATAAGTACCGTACGTATCACCAGCAGCCATAGCTAAAAAGTCTTTGGCATCTTCTTCCCAGCTGACCAGAGTTAAATGATCAGGTAAGGGTTCTGCCATATTGGCTAAAATTGCTTCTGGAGTTTCTTTTTTTCCTGGTAAATCAGTACTAAGTGCTCCCAGTTTTCGGATGCAAAGTTCTGAAACATGGCCTTGTAAAAGAATTCCCATTTCATCCTGTAAAATATCTAATGGCAGCAAACCCAGCTTTCCATTAATAATAGGATTTGGTGAGTTAATGATTCCTCCGACAATCAAATCGATTACCTGATGGGTGTGATGGATTTTACCAATCTCATCTTTTGTATCAATAGTGGTTGTCAATCTTAAAGTATCTCCGACTCTTACATTAAGATCTTGGGCTCCCCGTACACCTAGTACAATTTTAGATACGCCATTAGCAATAAAAGATCCGCTTTCAATAAAATCCTCAAATAAAAAGAGGTTTTTAGAGAGTTTTGGGTCAATTCCCCAGAATTGAAAGGGAACTTCCTGGTCTTTACTGATGAGAGTACCGGCAAAAGCAGCTTTTGGTGCAGCTTTATAGCCAGCTTGAGCTAACTGGTCAATAACGAACTGATACTGATCAAAACCTTCGTATAGTGGTAACTCATCTTTGTTTTCATAATAGGCTTTTGTATAAATCTTAGCTGCTCCAGTTTCAAAATTGACCAGATTTCTTTTTGAATCAATTTTCATTCCCAAAACCCAGGAATCCATCCAGATTAACAGAAATACAGAAATAAATATAGCAATGATGGTTATAATAGACTTAACTTTGTGTCTTCCCAGGTTTCGATAAGCCATATCAAGTAAATTTATCTTTGAGCTGCTCATTTTATATCTCCTATTCAAACCTCAGAGCATCGGTAATTGGTTTTTTGATAACCTTTAAAGAGGGCATGATTGCTGCTAATACTGGGATTAACATGCCAAAAATCAATGCTGTGACATAAGATTTTATACTCCAGGCAGAGCGGAATACTCCTGTTACCCGGTAACCAAAATCATCAATATTCATCTGTTCCATCATAAATGTATAATCAATACCATAGTTTACCATAAAATAATTTATGATTGTTCCGATAATCAAACCCATTAAAGTACCAAACAAGCCGATTAAGAATGCTTCATAGAGAAATGCTTTCAAGATTTCTCCATCCTTCATCCCTAAAGCTCTCAGCATACCCAGTTCCTTGGTCCGTTCAAAGGTTGCCATGAGTATGGTATTGGAAATGCCTGCTGCAACAATGATAAAGAGAAACATCAAAATAACCCCAGTTCCCCCTTTTTTTGTACTTGAGATAGCCAGGTAATCTTTGGCATCCACTTCCCAGCTGACTAATATTAAATCACTAGGGATATCACCAATAGTGCTCAGAATGACTTCTGGTTTTTCTTTTTCAGAAGGTAATTGGGTTAAAGCAGCATCTTTAATCCGTATGACTATTTCAGATACTGTTCCTTCTAACCGGATACCCATATCATCCTGTAAAATATCTAATGGTATAAATCCGATATTGCCATTGGCATATGGATTGGGGGTATTGATGATTCCACTCACTTGTAAATCAATCACCTGATGAGTGTGATGAACTTTTCCCCTTTCATCCTTTTTATCAATAGTCGTTGTTAACCTTAAAGAATCACCTTTTTTTACTTTGAGCCTTTTTGCCCCTTTTACCCCTAGCATTATTTCAAATTTGTTTTCTTGTAAATACTGGCCTTCTTCTACATAGTTATGGTAACGGAAAACAGTTTTTTCCTGGTCCGGATCAATCCCGATAAACATAAAAGGTATTTCATTATCTTTGCTGATCAGGGTTCCGGAAAAAACTGCATGGGGAGCTGCTGCATAACCCGCTTCATTGAGTTTCGTAATCAATTTTTCATGATCCTTAAAACCTTCATATAAAGGACGTTCATCTTTTCTCTCAAAATAGACTTGAGAATAAATTTTTGCAGACCCCGTTTCAAAATTGACTAAATTACGCTGAGATTCAATATCAGCACCATATAGCATACAATCAATATAAATATAGGCCATAATCCCAATAATAATGGCAGTCATGGTTAAGGCTGTTTTAACCTTATGCCTGCCAAGATTTCGGAAGGCAAAATAAATATAATTAGGCTTAGTCCGGCTCATTTTGTTCTTTCCTCAGTGATTTTGCCATCACGCAAGAAAATCAGCCTTCTTGCATAATCCATAACCATTTTGTCATGGGTAGAAAAAATAAAAGTTGCTTTTTCTTCTTGATTGAGTTTGAGCATAATTTCTAGTATTTCTGCTCCAATTTTAGAATCAAGATTTGCTGTAGGTTCATCGGCCAGAATTAATTTTGGTTTTTTCACTAATGCTCTGGCAATAGCAACTCTCTGCTGCTGTCCTCCAGATAGTTCTTTGGGTCGTCTTTTTTCCATCCCTTCTAATCCGACCTCTTTAATCGCAGCATAAGACCTTTCTTTAATTTCACCAGGTGCTAAGCCTAAAAGGGTGAGAGGAAAAGATACATTTTCCAATATGGTTAATACTGGAATTAAATTATAGGCTTGAAAAACAAAGCCTATATTTTTTCTTCTTAAAATTGCCTGTTCTTTTTTGGATAAATGCTTTACTGTTTGTTCATTGAGCACAATGTCTCCATCAGTAATGGTATCTAAACAACCAATTAAATGAAGTAGGGTAGATTTACCACTCCCTGAAGGGCCAACAATGGCAGTAAATTCCCCTTCAGCAAAATCTGTGGTGACTCCCCGCAGAGCTTTGACCACTATTTTATTTAAATAGTAATCTTTAAATACATTATTTACTTGAACTGTCTTCATCTACAACCTCCTTTGTAGCTTTCTTTTTACCTTTATTTAAAAGTCCCAATGCTTCAATGCCAGGTAGACTCAAGGAGTTTACCGAATCAGTAATTGAATGTGGAACCATAAACATTGAATTGCCATTTTTTAAACCTTCCAGAAGAACATTCAGCTCCCTTAGTTTAAGAGCAACTTCATCATTTTGATAGATAGCCGAAGCTTCTTCCAGCTTTTTGGCTAATTCAATTTCTGCATCTCCCAGAATGATCCTGGATTCTTTTTCTCTAATGGCCTGTGCTTTTTTTGTTAAAGCATTTTCTAATTGTTTTGGAAAAGTAATGTCTCTGATTTCAATGGACTGGATAGTTATTCCCCATTCTGTTGTTTTTTTATCAACAGCAACTCTGAGTTCTTCTCCTAACTCTTCCCGTTGAGCAATAAAAACTGCCAGGTCATTTTCTCCAATAGCATCTCTTAAGGCAGTTTGAGCACTTAAAATAACAGCATGCATGTAATTTTCAACTTCTAAAACAGCCTTTTCAGCATCCCAGACCATCCAGAAAGCAATGGCATCGACATTGATTGGAACACTATCTTTGGTAATTGTCATTTCTGCAGCAAAATCAGTAGAACGAATCCGTAAATCAATAATTTTATTAATAGAATCACTAAAAGGAAGGATTATAAATAATCCTGGCCCTTTGATTTTGTGAAATTTTCCGAATCGGAGAATAATTGCTCGTTCCCATTCTTTAATGATTTGAAAAACAGGTGCTAGTAAGCTTCCGACACTAACGATGGCAGCATAGTAGAGAGCTGTATTTCCATTCCACCAGTAAAAATAGATAACTGCTGCTAAGTCAATAAAAATAATGGTTTCCCAGCGCCCTTTTAAGGAAATGGTGAGTAATAATAAAACAGGAAATACCATTAAAGTGATTAAATCTGCTTCTTTTAAAACTCCTGCATTAAAATAGTAATACAAAAAGCCTAAAACAATGAAAACAGAAAGAATAAAAATTGAGATAGGATTAATAGTAAAGTTTTTTTCCAGAGTCCTTTCAATGATATTCTTAATGAGATAGTTACTTTTACCTTGCGGTTTCATTTTAAACATTAGTTATTTTCCTCCACCCGATAGTTTCTTAAAAAATTAATCAGTTCTTCTTTCCCTAATCCATAAGGTTTTAACTGATTTAAACAGTTAACGACTATTTCCTCGATCTTTTGTTTTTTTTCAATTTCACTCATTTCAACTCTTTTTTCTGAAATAAAAGTTCCAGACCCAACCTGTGTATTGACCAAACCTCTGATTTCCAGTTCAGAATAAGCTTTAGCTACAGTATTGGGATTGACTTTGAGTTGAATGGCCAAAGACCGAACAGTCGGTAACTGATCACCGACTTTTAATTCGTCAGTGCTAATTGCCAGCTCAATTTGCTGGATAATTTGTCGGTATACAGGGATACCACTTTTGCTATCTAATACAAAATTAAACTCTTTCATTTCTTCCTTTGGTTCAGTTACTAATTGTACTATTGTCATAATACAATTATAAATGTATTAGTACAATATGTCAATACCTTTTATGAAAAAAATTATACTTTTTTATAAAATCAGGATAAAAAAGAGAAAAAATCATATTTTTTTCTTTAATATGATTATTTTGATTTTTTATTGACTCACTTTTAACAATTATCTATCATAATAAAAGAATGGAGGAAGAGAAGTATTAGCTCATTTCTTCATTAACCTTGCTTATTTATCTCACATAATACAGGATACCTGTTATGGAAGATATCTACATACTTCAATTTAATAATGATCAATATGCCATCCGAAAGAAAGAAATTATTGATATATTGGAAGCACAAGATGTTCGGGAATTTCCGCTGGCTAATCAGAATCAAGGGTTGTACTATGCTTTTATTAATGGCAAAATATCTTATTTTTATGACTTGTCCAAATTTTTAGGTTATTATGCATTTGATTTAACACAACCAGGTAAATTGATATTAGTAACTAAAAATAATGATATGCCTGGTTTTATTTTTAACGGGATCAGTAAACAGGTCTTAATTGATGAGTTTATTTCTATTCCTCCATTTCTTAAAAGTAGTTTGATTAACCAGGGAATCATATTAGATAATCAGATAATTCCAATAATCAATATTAAAGATGGCTATCAGCAACTGCAATCAGATCAATATCAACCTCCTCAACTTGAGTATCACATAAATAAAATCGAAAAATTAAATCTAAAAAATATTAAGAAAATTATTTTTTACAAAACCGGAGAACATTCCTTTTGCATACCAGAGAATGTAATTGAAGACGCAAAAATGGTTATTAATCAAATTTCTCATGGGACACTTTTTAATGAATGTATAAAGGGAATAACTTACTGTAAAGAACAAGTTATTCCAATTATTGATTTTTCTAAATTTTTAAAGTGTACTAATAATAATACAGATCACTTATTTACATCAAAAGTCGGCACTCAAGTGTTTGCTTTTTCTGTTGAAACATATATTGAAGAAATTACCTTATCAAAAGGCCAATGTAAAAAGCTTCCATTATTGATTCAAACCGAATGGGTAAGCCATGCAGTGATTTATCAAAATGAAATCTTTCCTGTTTTCAATCCTCAAGCAATTTTAAAAAATATCAATGAGGAATTCAATTTTCAACCTTTTCTTGATCAATATCATACTTCATCCCCCTTTCCCAATCAGTTTTTAAAGGAAGAAATTGAATTATTGGAATTTGAGCTTGCAGGAAATGAATATAGTCTTCCTGAAATGGAAATAATTGATACTTTTGCAATGCAAAAATATTATCCCTTTCCAAATATGACCACTTTAATGATGGGTCTGACAGTTTATAAGAATGAATTTTTACCTGTATTAGATCTGGTGGGAAAAAAAAGAAATCTTCCTGATCATTTATCTGGTTATCAAATGATTGTGATTAAGAATGGAAATTTCAAAGCAGTAATTATTGCTGAGAAAATTATCGGTAAGAAAAAGATATCTTTAAATATGCAGCACCATCTGCCTATTAAACAGAGGTATCCATTAATTTATGGGTGCTATATTGAAAAACATGTGAAGCTTATCCTGAATATTGAAGCGATAGCTGTCTACTATGATCAAGCTGATTATGATTATTTTTCCAAGTCATTTTCGCAACAAATCAGAAATATTGATGAACAAGTTGTTATTTTAGAAAAAAATAAAGAATCGACTCAAGCAGAAGAATCGACTCAAGCAGAAGAATCTATTCAAGCAGAAGAATCTATTCAAGTAGAAGAATCGGTTCAAGTAGAAGAATCGGTTCAAGTAGAAGAATCGGTTCAAGCAGAAGAATCTATTGAAGCAGAAGAATCTATTGAAGCAGAAGAATCTATTGAAGCAGAAGAATCTATTGAAGCAGAAGAATCTATTGAAGC
>JAKSBL010000472.1 GCA_022361115.1 Spirochaetota bacterium
AATGAAGAATATCGGGATTTTCAGTATTATCAAAAAAAAGGCTGGTTTGAGTCAGCTTACTTTTATCCGGTAAAACTGAGCCTTCTTAAAAAAATAATAGGTAAACTAACAGATCACCTTGTTCATCAAATGTCAAAAAATCAGAACAATGATTAAATTGGGCTATTAACTATTTATACAGGAGAAAAAACATGAAAATTACTGTCATTTCTTATTCTTTAACTGGTAACAATGAAGCTTTAGCAGCTAAACTAGCTTCTGAATTTTCTGCAGAACACATCAAAATTGTTCCAGTAATACCCCGAACCTTTGGGATGATTGCGCTAGATATGCTCTTTAATAGAGTTCCCAAAATCAATCTTTCGGTTAAACATATTGCTGCCAATAACTTCATTATCTTTGTTGCACCGGTTTGGATGGGGAAAATAGCCTCCCCATTACGCAGTTGTTTTGAAGAATTAAAAAAACACCAGCATCAATATGCCTTTGTATCGATAAGCGGTGGTGCAGATGGTTCAAATCCAAAATTAGAAAGTGAATTAGAAAAAAAACTAGGTAAAAAACCTGCTATTGTCTTAGATTATCATATTGCCGATCTTTTGCCCTCAGAGCCAAAACCTACAAGAGATGATACTTCTGCTTACCGTTTAACAGAAGAAAATACTTTAGCCATTACTAGTCAGACGGTACAAAATATACAGGAAAGATTAGCAAATTAGAGATAAAATGTCCTTTTGTACTTAAGTATTTTTATCTTTTTTTCTGGTTGATATTTTAAAGGGTAAGTATAACGGACAAAAGCTAATCAAACTCGTCGCAAGAAATGTTACTGCAAATATACCTAAAAGGATAGCTGCCAAACCCTTTAATACACCCGTAATAATCAATACTCCAATAATGATTGCAATGATAATTCTGACAGTACGGTCAATCCGTCCCATATTCTTTATCATAATTTGCCTCCTTAAATTAGTTTCTACAAGAATAATAATAAACAAAAGGGTATGCGATCACTCATAAAGTAAAATTAAGAACAAAATTAAATAAAGTAAAGCAATAATTTGCTATTAGCAAGTTATTGCTTTCAAAATTTTGGGACTAACTGTTATAAATGAATTGATAACCAATCCTCCGGCAGAGGGCAAATTTCTGGTGACTCTAAAAAAAAATTATGTTATAAATTGCAGGATAGAAGTTAAATTGGGGAAGGAAGCAATGAAAAAGAACTGGTATCTATTCAGAATAATAATTTTTGGAGCAATATTTGTAGGATTAAAATATTTATCCGATCTGGTCATAGTCGGATATTTTATTTTAAATAGTTTTATTCAGTTTGGTTTAGTCTTTATTTTAGCTTTTACACTGGGAATGGTTTTAGATTTTTCAAAAAGTTATTTCTCAGAAAAGCTGAAAGCTAATCTCATTTTATCGTTATTGATTACTCTTTTAATTGTTCTGATCTCTATCATTAAATTTTATCATCCTGAACCCTTAACTATTGGTTTAATTAATACTTTTAGCTTTGCACTATTAGCTGCGTTGCCATTAATAAGAGATCGATTTTTCTACAATATTGTTACTCCTTCAATTTTGTGGAGTGATTTACTGATTATTCCCTATTTTGTTTTGCTTAAACTGGTTTTTAATACAATCAGTGTTTATTATATTCAGGAAATTACCTTTCAAGTAAATATTATTTACAGTCTTGTTTTTGTGATCTTACTGTTTATTTTTCATTCATTTATAGTCTGTTTGTTTATTAAAGCTTTTGTTGAATATGATGGAAAAGAATATCCAATTTTTAATACATTAAGAGTTGGCCGTTCTCAATCCAGTGACATTATTGTAGATGATCATCAAGCTCCAAAATCTACTTTTTTTATCATATCTGCTAAAAAGAAAAAACTATCACTCAGGACAGCATTTGAAATGAAAGTAGATAATAGAACAGTTGCTAAAAATGATGAACTTCAAGATGGGGAAACCATCAATTGCCGGCGAGAATACTTTACTATTATTAATCATAAGGGGCACTTTTTTAAACGGTTTAGTTTTATCTTTTTTTCTTTAGTCATTTTAATTGTTTCTGGTTTTGCGCAGGATCATCAATTGGTTTCTTTTGATTTTTCTTTTTATCCACAGGTGAATAGCTATGTATTTTTTGATAGTGAGATCATAGATTTTGTGTCAAAAGAAGATGTAGTCATTATTGAAAACAAGAAAAGTCTGTTACTGAATTCTTTAGAACAAAAAAATTATAATATTGATCTTGTTTTTTTACTTGATGTGACCGGCACTCTCACTGAGAGTTATATACCTCTTAGTTATCAGTTGAAAACTTTTTGTCAAAACCTGAAAAAAGAAGGAAAAAGTATCCGGATAGGAATGATAACATTTGCTGATGATCGAAAGGACATGGTTATTTATCCTTTATCCAAAGATTATCAAAAAATCGGAAAATCAATGAGCGAACTTCCATTTGTAGAAGGGATGGATTTTAAAGAAAATCCATATGAGGCAATATTAGAACTAAAAGAAATGAACTTTCAAAATCAAAGTCAAAAAATTGTCGTTTTAATTACGGATGCTCCCCCTCATGTAAAGGGTGATTATAATAAAGAAAGGGTAGTCGATTACCGTTTTAAAACAACCGAATTTATGGATCAGTTTATTAAAAACTCTAACTACCATTTTATTATTGCTTCTTTTGAAAGATATGAAGATTATCAGCAGCTGATAGATCAAAAAAATACTCAGTTTTATGATATTGAACAAATCACAGACTTGTCGAAAATCCTGGATGTCTTAGAGTATCAATTAGTGAACCAGGTAAAAATTACTTATACATCCCAATCTAAGACTCGAGATTTTGCAAAATATAAACAGAATGTACAATTAAAAATTGGTGAAGACGCTGTATTACAGAAAAAAAATGATAAAAAAAGGAAAATTTTGCTCTCTTCTTTTTTTCAGTCCCTTTTTGATTTTTATTAATCCTGCAATAGATTCTGGATTTTAGAAGAAATACCAGCCAGCTCTTCTGTAGAAGTTGATAATTGATTAATAGTATCCACAAATGTAGAGTAGGACTCTTTTACTGATAAAATATCTGTAATAACTTTTTCACCTTTTTCATTAATTTGATTAATTTGGGAGATTAGGTTTTTAACTAAAGGTGTAATTTTTTCTACTTCTTCTGCTGTTTCACTGGAAAGCTTATCAACTTCATGGGCAACAATAGCAAAACCACGGCCTGTTGCACCGGCCCGGGCAGCTTCAATAGCAGCATTTAGGGAGAGCAGGTGAGTCATATCAGAAATATCTGTAATGGCATCAACGATGGGAGTGAATTCTTTAGAGAGTTTTAGAAGGACTTCATTAGATTTTTTGGAATTGACTAAAGCATCATGGGTTATGGCAAAAGAATTATTGATTTCTGCAAAAGTAATTTTTATCGACATTAATCTTTCATCAACATCATATATTAAATGACTAATCCTGTCAGCTAAATCATTAATAGTGTTTCTGTTGCTTCTCAATAAATCCTGTACATAGAAATAGCAGTTGGTTTCATGATTTAATCCACCTAAAATAGCTTTTGCCATCCCTTCACAAGTAATATAACCACAGGAACCGCAATCTTGAAAATCCTTCTTTTCAAATTTTTTCATTTTTTCATAGATTGATTTTAATTCTTCATTGGTAAATTGATTAGGATCAAATTCAATCGCTTTATCAGAATATTTTCTTTCAAAGGGATTGCGTGTCAGCAGTTGTTTTAGTTTTTTTAATTCCTTTTTAAAATTGTTCAAACGGTGATATTTTTTTTGATTTTCCTTGATACGATTATTAATCAAAGCATCGGTTTCATCCAGGGTGATCCTTTTTAATGTCCCCGGGCCAAAGTTACACCCTTTTTCGCAATTTAATACATCAATAACTATTGGAACTTCTTTTTTTTCAGCCAGATTATCAGCTAACTCAGCAAAATACTCATTATAAACAATCTCTCCCTCAATTTTTCTGATTTTATAATCTAAATTTAAATCTCGATTGAGGGTATCTTTTAATCCGCCTGGCCGAGAAAAATTCACAGCCCGTTCAGCCTGAAATTCATCATAATTTCCTTCTGGAAAGTTTTCAATTTCTATTTTTTTTCGATCAATATATTCTGCCAGTTTTTGATAAGTAATATTATAATTTATATAATTTTCTGTATTTTTATCCTTAATTTCATATGTTTTAGCGATACAAGGGCTGAGAAAGGCAATTTCACCTTTATAGTTTTTAAAATCCCTGATAAA
>JAKSBL010000551.1 GCA_022361115.1 Spirochaetota bacterium
AAAGATTTTAATCCTTTTATTCCAGCAATGATAATTACTAGTAGAATAAACAAGAGTAATAACAAATAAAGATAATTTGCCCGGTGATAATTATAACGCCAGACAAAGGGTCCATTCTCTTTTATGCGCACAGTAAAAATATATTTTTTTCCCTTTTGCGCATAAATATTATGACCTTTGGTAATATTATTCATAATGGTAAATTCTTTACCCTGGTACTCTCCGTTTAATATTTTAACCCGCAAATTTTGTCTGCCTACTTTTCTGCCTGGAACATAGGGATCTTCCATTACATCTTCCATTAAAACTTCTAAGACCAGACCATCTACAAAATCTTGGGTAAAGTAACTAGTTACATTGTTCCATTTCAAAGAAAAAAATATTATGGGAATAGTAATAAGGATCACACCAATCGGTACAATCACGTCAATTTTATTTATGGATTTTTTACTGGAATAAAACATGGTAGATTATTATAAAACAAAGTTAAATAAATGTTAAGTGCTTTTTAAAAATAAGTAACAAAAAAACCAAAACTCCTGCAATAATTGATTGATTTACACTTTAGAAAGAGAACAATTGATTAAACATCACTAGGAAATATCGTAATAATTAGCAGGATTTCTGTTTATGATTTGATTTAAAATTTCCGAATCAACACCTTGATCCCGACAATAAGGGATAAATTGTGTAAAGAAACTGGTACACCTTTCAATGGAGCCTGGTTCTTTTGCTTCTTCGTAAAAATCATAATCCTGGGATAATAACAGTCGCTCCTGGTATCCTAAATCAAGAACCTCTTTTACCAATTTACATCTCTCAGCATGAAGATTTTGCTTAATCATGTCAAAACCAACTCACATCCCTTTTTTAAAAGCTTCTTCTATTACTTTTAGATTTCCTTCTTTATCTCCGTGTGCCCAAAGGAATTTGGAGTAATCCATTTTTTCAGAATCTAAAACAGCAATGACTTCATGCAATCTTTCGGCTTCTAAAACGTGGCAGTGAATTGGCAGGCCAGTTTGCTGGCTGGCTTTCACTGCTCCAATTAAGAATTCCCGATCTACATCAGCTAATGGCCCCCGATTCATTAGTAATTTTATATAACCTGGACGAATAACCACATTATCTATGGTGTCTAAACCTTCCTTAAAATCTTTGATCCATCTTTCTGCCATTTGCTCAGCAAAATCTGTTTTAAAAATACGGAAAGCATACTTAGTGATACTGGCACCAGTGGAAGGGATAATGTTGATTCCTGTTGCAACAGAAAGCTGACGCATTAGTTTTAAATTTTGACCTCCTAAAGGGGGGGATGCTTCAACAATAGTTCTGCAAGATGCATTGTACAAAGCCTTTATGATGGGTAAAATTGCAGAATAGGTTTTAGCAATATCCTTATCATTATAATTATGGTCAAAGTACATTTGGTTTGCATAGTCTTCATCTATTTCCCATTTTAAATGTTCATGAGGTAATGCCGGCCCCATATCTTTTTTTCTATTTCTCCAGTTACTGTATAGATCATCTCAATCTCCTCTTACTTTTTTATTTTCTTATTTTACACCTAAATGCTGAAACCTGCTTGTCAGGGCTGAAAAACGATTTTTAAATTTAAAACACCCTGTTTTGATTTAATCCTGTATCGAATTTATAGTAAACTAACATAAAAGGAATTCAATATCAATAAAAATTAGCATCAATACTGACAGAGGGGTGTCAATTTGGTATGATATCTTATTCCCAATCAGTGAATGCTGAGACCTTATCATCTTAAGGTAGTATCAAAAATTTCAAAAAATATGAAAATAGATAAGGAGACTCTATGAAAAAAGCTATTGCAATTACTATCATTATTTTGATCGTACTCGTGGTTTTAGGTGGTGGATCTTTACTTTTATTCTTGTCAGGTTTACCTAAACAAAAAGATTTTCAACATCTAACTTCCCCCCGAATTGTTGAAAAAGAGGATATCAATGCCCTGGTTATTGATTTTAAAGGTGATCCCAATATTGTTTTAAAAGAAGCCTATAAAAAACTCTATTCAACCTACTATCAATTAAAAAAGGTGCCCAAAGGAGCTAATTTACCAGCATCCGTTGCCCGGTATTACAATTTTAAAGAAATAATGAGTAAACCTCAGGAAAAAAAATTTAGTGACTTTATCTGGCAGGGCAATGTTGCTCTTCCCCTGCCAGATGATATTTCAACTTTACCGGAAAAGGCAAAAAAAGCACCTTATCCAGTAAAAATTAGGAAATATTCCTATGGTACTGTGGCAGAAGTTGTTCATTTTGGGCCTTATGAAGAAGAATATCCGGTTATTAACCAGCTTCTTCAATTTATTGAAGGAGCTGGTTATGAGGTAAGCGGTTATCATGAAGAAGAGTATATAAAAGGGCCGGGGATACCTCTGGTATCTCCAAAAGATTATATTACGATTATACGCTATCAAATCAAGAAAAAATAAAGATTTGTCAGAGAGCATAAAGAAAGGATTTCTATCAACAAAAAATCTATTGCTTTATGTTCTTTTTTTATTGTCTCTGAAACAGGAAAAGTTTCATTGACTTTTTACATTTCTTTATATATAAAACCCCTAAACAAATTAAGGAAATAATGTTACACTCCCTCAATTAAGGAAAAAGGAGTTATTAATAATCTATGGATGGAACAAATCGATCAGCAATTAAAATAGGACAGAAAGTAAAAATAGTTCTTAAAAAAGATCAAGCTACAGGCAAGCTGACCAAAGGAATTGTGCAGAATATTCTTACCAACTCATCCTATCATCCACATGGTATCAAAGTACGTTTGACAGATAGCCGGGTAGGCAGGGTAAAAGAGATTTGCCAATGACTTTATACATTGACGGAGATGCTCTGCCCAATCCCTTAAAAAAAGTTTTAGTAAGAGCAATCGAACGTTTTGCTCTCCCTACTTATGTTATTGCCAATAAACCAGTTTATATTGGAAATACAAAATATATTAAAAACATGGTTGTTGACGAAGGCCCTGATGAGGCTGATCATCGAATCGTGGAAATGATAGAAGAGGGAGATCTGGTGATTACAGCCGATATTCCTCTGGCTGATCGGGTAATTGATAGAAATGCGGTGGCCCTGAATCATCATGGTAAACTCTTCACTGCAAATAATATCAAGTCCCATCTAGCTATGCGGAATCTCCTGGTCCAACTCCGTGACAATGGAGAGATAATGAAAGGCATGCCTCCTTTCAGTAAGAGAGATATTCATCAATTTGCTAACCAACTCGATCAGATTCTTACTAAAGCCAGATCCAGTCAGAAAAAAAACTAAGTTAATCTGCATTAATAAATTATATCCACCTTCTTACCTTTTTCTTGTATTCTAGGTATTCATCTCCCTGTTCTCTAACCATTTTTTCTTCCTCAAAGGGGATAAACATAAAATTGATAATCAAGAAAAAAAATAATGGAGCAA
>JAKSBL010000151.1 GCA_022361115.1 Spirochaetota bacterium
TAATCCAGCTCGGTTATTTAAAATGTGTGTAATCGTAACAGTTAAAGGTTCATAGCCGCCATAAAGCAAAAAGCTTTCCTGATCGCTTAAAACAAGCTTTTACACAATCTATGTTAGGAAAAGAATCAAGAGCAAGCGATCAGGAAAGCTTTTTGCTTTATGGCGGCTATGAACCTTTAACTGTTACGATTACACACATTTTAAATAACCGAGCTGGATTAAGCTGGACATCTTATTCACACACAGGAGTTCCCGTACCAACTTTTGCTTTAGGATTAGGTGAAGATGTTTTTAATGGTTACTATGACAATACTGATATTTTTCATAAAATGAAAGCCATTATGAAATTATAATCCTCGTTTTACTGATATGACAAAGAACATCGATAGGCACCTATCGGTGTTCTTTGCATTAATTTTCGAATACCTTAATTTTACAGGAGTCCACATGTTTTCTCAAATAAAAAAAACCAATCACCGTGATATTGCTTTTGTTATTATTGTGACCATTATCACCACAATACTTTTCTTTTTACCTACCGGATTTGAAAAAAAAACAGAGGCCCAGCCTACACTCAGGGTAAAAGGAAAAATTTTGGAGACTGATGACAGTGAGCTAGAGCAATTTGGAATTGTCCGTACTGGTGTTCAGGGTTTAAAAATCAAAATTCTTTCTTCTCGATTTAAAGGAGAAGTGGTAACTGCTACCAACTCTTTAATGGGTAAGATGAATATGGATGTGGTTTTTGCTCCTGGAGATGTTGTTTTAGTAGGCTTAACTTTGAGTAAAGATGCTCAAAAAATTCATATTGCTCATGCTTCTGATTACTATCGAACCAATCTGGAATTCGCCCTTTTTTTAATCTTTGCTTTTTTTCTTTTAATTTATGGAGGATTTACCGGTTTTCGCGCAGTGGTATCATTTGTGTTTTCTATATTTATCATCTGGAAAATTTTACTGCCCTATACTTTGAAAGGAAAAGATCCCATCCTATTGACACTGGGGATTACCATGGCATTAACTTTTACCATTATTTTTTTGGTAGGCGGGATTAACAACAAAGGGTTTGTCGCTTTTTTAGGTGGTGCCGCTGGAATCGTTGTTACCTGTGTCCTGTCTTTGTTTTTTGGAAAACTTTTCCGTATCCATGGAGCGGTCAAACCTTTTGCAGAAACTCTCCTTTACTCAGGATTTGGGCATTTAGATCTGAGTAAAATTTTTCTTTCCAGTATCTTTATTTCTGCTTCCGGGGCGGTCATGGATCTGGCAATGGATATTTCAGCTGCCATGTATGAAGTCGTAGATAAACATCCTCATATCACTTTAAAGAAAGCCATTTTATCTGGTTTGAGTGTGGGCAGGGCTGTTGTTGGGACCATGACAACAACTTTACTGCTGGCTTATACTGGCAGCTATACAACTATGCTAATGATGTTTATGGCTCAGGGAACTCCGGTTATCAATATTTTAAATTTTAACATGATTTCAGCAGAAATACTCCATACTATTGTGGGTAGTTTTGGGCTGGTAACAGTTGCTCCCTTTACAGCCATTATTGGAGGATTTATTTTTACAGCTAACAAGTCACATCATACACACACATAATCTGAAATAACTAGATTGCTGTACTTAATTTTATTTTTTCTTGAACAATCTGAATGCATCTGTTAATATTGCAGAGAATAATCGATAAAATTTTTTTAAGGAAAAACGCATGAAAAAAAACATCCTGCCCTTTTTAGCTATAGTTTTACTCAGTCTCAGTTCATTCTTTACCATTACCCAGTGCAAAAAATCAGAAAATTCTACTCAAATTAAGATCAATGATAAAAATTTTCAATTTCCCAAAGATTTTCAACAGATTAGCATAAAAACTATTAATGATAAAAAAGGGTACCAGTTGGATAAAATATTGATCAAAGCTGGATGTGAGGCTAATCAGGCTGCAGAAATTACCTTGATTGCTGCAGATGATTATCAAAAAACAGTAAAATGGGATGATCTTACAAAAGGTATTTTGACTGAAGAAAGGTCCACTACCTTTGAGCATCTCCCTAAAGCTTTTAATATAAAAGATTTGGTAAAAATTGAGGTGAAATAAACATGAAGATAAAAAAAATAATCAATCACTATTTACTCTTAATAACTCTTGGTTCTTTTTGGGGCTTTTTTGAAGTAGTTTTTGGTGATCTTTTACGAAAAAATCACTTGCCGGCAGGTTCAATCTTAACTATAGCTGCTGTAATTTTAATGATTATTTCCCGATTAATTCTTCAACAAAAAGGGGATCAATTAATAATGGCTGTCTGTGCCATGTTGCTCCGTTTTTTTAATCCTTTTAGTGGGTGCCTATTATGTGCCGGAATAGCCATCCTCTTTGAAGCAGCTGTTTTTGAAGTTCTCTGGATTTCAAAAGAATTTTTACTAAAAAAAGAAAGTTTAATCAATACTCTGGCTTTTGGACTGGTTTTATTTCATTTATGTTATAGCCTTGGATATGTTGTGACTCAAATTCTAACCCCCCTGCTCTCTGTTGGAAGTTTTTACTTTATAGATTTGGTGAAAGTTCTTCCGGCAATTTTAGCTGGTGCTTTATTGCCAGGAGTTAGCGGAAGTTTTCTTTATCCTTTGTTAAGAAATTTAGATTTTCGGAAAATTCCAGCAAAAGAAAGTCTGCTTTATCCAGCAGGAGTTTTTGCCACTCTTTTTTGCTGGATGTTTCCGAAGTTGATATTTTAATGAAATAAGTGATCATATGAAAGTTGTACAAATCGTAGGATATAAGAACAGCGGAAAAACAACTCTCATCCTAAAAATTCTCCAATTACTTGGTGAAAAGGGGTTGAAATGTGCTGTTATAAAGAGTTCTCATTCTTTAATCAAGCATTCTCAAACAGATAGCGGGTTATTTTTTCAACAGGGAGCTGATCCGGTTTTGTTGCACACTCCTAATGCTTTAATGATCCAAACACAAAAAAAAGATTTGCTTTGTTTATTTCGTCAATACCATGAGCAAGTAGATTTTATGTTGCTGGAAGGGTTTAAGTCAGTCAAACTTCCTCGCATTGTTTGTCTCTCAGATGAAGATGATAATGAATTATTAGAAAATGCTTTTTGTACTGTAAAGAAAAAAAAGACCGATTATGTTTTTCAGAAACAATCATCTCCTATTGGTGATTTTAATACTTTAGTGCAACATCTTTGTCAGATGCCTGAATTTCCAGCTGCTATCAACTGTAAAAAGTGCGGATATTCCTGCTTTGAGTATTATACAACTCAGCCGGATACAGAGTGTATTGTAAAAGAATCCTCCAGGTTCCAATTAAAGATTAACAATGTTACCATTCCTTTAATGCCTTTTATTGAAATATGGCTTATGATACTTTTACTGGTTTTCTGGCCTCCTTAAAAGGGTATGAAAAAGGAAAAATCGAAATAACGATACACAATAAATAAAAAATTTAGAGGTTCTCATGCCAAAATATCAAATCGGACAACGCTGGTATAGTGAAACAGAACCAGAGCTGGGTTTGGGAATTATTATAAAAATAGAACCAGGTCAACTGGTTATTAACTATCGGCAAAGCAAAACAGAAAGAATGTATAAACCGACCAGTGCACCCTTAAAAAGGGCAATTTTTGAGATCAATGATCCCTTAAAAACAGAAAATGGCTATGCTTTTGTTATTCTGGATCGTAAAGAAAAGGAAGGGTTAATCTATTATTCTGATGGAAAAGAGTTTATTTGTGAAACACAAATATCTGATGCTGCTTCTGTAACTTCTCCACGTCAATTATTATTGGCTCACACTTATGATACAAATGAAGATTTTAATCTGCGCCTGGCAGCTCACCATCTTCGCCATAAAATTAACCGTTCACCAGTCAAGGGCTTGGTTGGCGGCCGTATTACCCTTTTTCCCCACCAGATTGATGTAGTTCATCAGGCAGTAAAACGGGCTATTCCCAGACTTTTATTAGCAGATGATGTGGGATTGGGCAAAACGATTGAAGCATCTTTAATTATTCATTACCTGCTCCAGACTCGGCAAATCAGCCGAGTATTAATCATTGTGCCTGAGGCTCTGGTTTTTCAATGGTATGCTGAGTTTATTCACCGTTTTCATTTGATTTTTGCCTTAATGGATGAAGAGTATTGTCTCGCAGTTGATGCATCTGTAAGTAACCCTTTTTTAAATGAAGAAAGAGGAATCATCAGTTTTCAGCAAATTCAAAAGAAAAATAAAAGAACTGAGCAATTAGTGGCTGCAGGCTGGGATATGATTGTGATTGATGAAGCCCACCATCTAGAGGAAGACTCTTATGCCTATCAATTAGTTAGTCAACTTTGTCAATCAACTCCCCAGCTTCTCTTACTGACAGCTACACCTGAGCAGTTAGGTGAGGAGGGACATTTTGCCCGCTTAAAATTGCTCGATGCTAACCGATTTACTGACTATGGAAAATTCCTGAAAGAAGCTGCGGATTTTCATAAAATTAGTCAGTTAGCCAGTAAAATTATGGATAACAAAACATTAACAAATAAAGATTATGATTTATTAAGCAAATTAAATCTCCTTGATTTCTGGAAGGAGAAAAAAGAACAGGCTGCTCTGGTAGATATGTTATTGGATTTATACGGTATTGGCCGGGTGATGTTTCGCAATACCCGAAACAATATTAAAAACTTCCCAGTCCGTCAGATCACTATACACCATTTACCAGATAAAGAGAACCAATGGAAATCCATAATCGATCAGGAAAGTTTTAGTGACTGGTTTGGTCAGGAAAAGAGAAAGTTACACCCCTTTCAAACTGATCCCCGTTTAACCTGGTTAATCGATTTCATACAGTCCACGAAAGAGAAAATTTTGCTGATTTGTAGTACAACTGAAAAAGTCAAAAAAATAATGGAAATTTTTCAAAGATCTGCTTATATCAGAGCAGCTGCATTTCATGAGGAAATCCCTTTTTTACAAAGAGATAAAAATGCTGCCTGGTTTAAATCACCCCAGGGAGCACAGGTTTTGGTTTCCTCTGAAATCGGGAGTGAAGGTAGAAATTTTCAATTTGTCAATCATCTCATTTTTTTTGACCTACCCTTCAATCCTGAATTAGTAGAACAAAGAATTGGCCGTTTAGATCGGATCGGACAAAAACGACAAATTCAGATTATTATTCTCACTTTGCAAAATAGTGCTGCTCAACACCTAGCTCAGTGGTATGATCAAGGTATGGGTATTTTTCATAAAAATATTTCCGGTGCCAGGCAGCTTTTTAAATTTTACCAGCAAAAATTAATCAAAATACTCACCGATAGTGAAACTCCCTTAACAGAACAACAAGCTCAATTAAAGGAGTTGATTGAACAAACAGCTGTAAAGAGTAAGGAAATACAAAAACAGCTTCAAGAGGGCAGAGACCGTTTGCTGGAACTTCAATCTCACCGTCCGGAACGATCACAAAAAATTATCCAGGAAATTGATACTATCGATAAAGAGGTTGATTTAGAGTTTTTTTTATTAAAAGTCTTTCATCATGTGGGAATCCAAAGTAGAAACATTGATCATCGAACTTACCATTTATATCCTGGTATTTTAAAAACCGATGCTTTTCCCCGTATTGAGAAGGAAGGTTTAACCATTACTTTTGATCGGCAAATAGCCAATGACCGGGAGGACTTTGCCTTTTTAACGATTGACCATCCACTAACTGAGAGATCAATTGACTTAATAAGCGGGCAACCAAAAGGTTCAGCTAGCTGTGCTCTCTGGTTAGATAAGCAGTTAGACGAAAGCATTTTGTTAGAAATGATTTTCATTCTTGAGTGTATTTGTGATCAAAAATTATTTATCAGCCGCTTCTTGCCTCCTACTCCAATCCGGTTAGTCTTAGATCACCAATTCCGTCATTACTCTCAAGAATTTTCTCTAGAATACTTTTCTAAAGTTTTAAAAAATGATCAAAATTGTGTATTACTGAGGCATGATCATTTTATCAATCAGTTATTTCCTGAAATGTTAGCACAGGGCCAGCAGGCTGCAGAAAATCAAAGTAAAGCAATCATTCAACAAGCTCAAACCAATTTAACGGAGTATTATGAATTTGAAATCAAACGGCTTCAGAAATTAAAAGAGAAAAACAGCTATATTGACCAAACTGAAATTGATTTATTAACAAATAAAAAAGAACAATCTCAATCAGCTTTTTCTCAAACCAGATTGCGTTTAGATGCCCTGCGCTTAATCTATCGAAAAAATATTTCTTAAGCTCTTTGTTAAAACTAAAACAGCCATCAGCATGCTTTTGAACAAAAAAAGAATAAAATATAGTTAATTTTTTGTATTTTTCAGTTTTCTAAATAAACTATGATATATTATATTATAAAGTATACACTTATTAATAAAAGAGGCAAAACATGAAAAGGACATTTATTACATTAATGATTTTAATGACTGCCTTTGCTCTATATTCTGCAGATGAGAAGAAAAAAGAAAAAATTGTTATTCTGGATTTAAAACCCATCAATATTAAAAAAGATTTATCCATGGGGATCACTGAAAATCTCATTACTTCCATAGTTAATATTGATGAATATGATGTAATTGAGCGGCTTCAATTAAATAAAATATTTGAAGAACTGCAATTAACAACTTCTGATGAATTTACTGAAAGTACAGTATTAGAAATTGGTAAATTAGCCAAAGCAGGGATTGTCTTTATTGGCAGTGTTACCAAATTAGGCGATAATATCACCATCAATGTCAGGGCCATTTCTGTAACAACTGGAAGTGCATTATTTGCTGAAAAAGTCATTTCCAGGACTGAAGACGGTTTAATTAATGCAATAGAAAATTTAGCCTTATTGTTAAGTATTAGAGATGAGCAAAGGAGAGAAGAGTACGATATTCCAACTGAAACAGTCACCAGTGATACAAAGAAGACAGAAAAATCTACTTCTGCAACTTCTAAAAGAAAGACTATTTCTCCTTATTTAAAAGGTTCATACTCAAAAAAAACGAATTTAAACGAACAAACAGTGTCTTTTGACTGGCGAAAAATTAAACTGGTTACTTTTAGTTTTAAAAAGTTTAATTCTCTGATCATTGTAGCAAAAGACAATTGTCTGGAAATCGAATATGTCAAACTGAAATTTGAAAACGGTGAATATTTTGAAAGAAATTTAAATATTCAGCTGGAAAAAAATGAAGAATACATTATTCCGGTTGCACCAGATAATGGATTGGAATTTGCAAACATTGAAGTAAGAGCCAGAAGTGTGAAATGTTCAGGCGGAATGCGGGCTGATATTGTTTTTTATGGCGGTAAGGATTAATCTTCTATTTTTTCAATTACCGATTTTTTTGTCTCAATTAAGTTTTTTTTAGTTTTTCCTCACAATGCATGTTACTTTGGTATCTGAATTTAAGAGGCTAAAGCAATAGTACTACTAATGACTCCTCCTCCAGTTATAAGGATATCTTTATCTTTTAAAGAAAACATTTTTTCTAGAAAATCCATTTTAATTCCTTGGTATTATAAACAACAGGTTATATTTTCAATTATTGCAAAATTTTAATAGAGCAAAGTTAGTTATTGAATTAAAAAATTTCATTTTTTTTAGATCACTTGTCAGTTTTATAAAAGAAAATTCCCTTATTACTAATAGAGAGACATAAAAAAGGAAGCTACTGCTGTCAGCAGTTCAATTCCTAAAGAGAAATTGTGTTTTATGGAAAAAGATGTTGTCTTTTTTCATAGAAAAGGAGAGAAAAATGGAACAATTAAATGAAAGTTTTGTGGAAGGAA
>JAKSBL010000158.1 GCA_022361115.1 Spirochaetota bacterium
TTTAAACAAAGGGTTAAGTAAATATTTCCTCGAATATCGGATTTCCAGTTCCGATTGAGACGCCCTCGACCTGCAGACTGGCTATCGGCAATAATAACATCACGGTCATTAAGTTGTCGAATATTATCCAGAACATAGCGATTTGTGGAAGGTAATGTCTGGAATTTTTTAATTTGAAACACTTTACTAGAATCTGTCATTTATGATAAATTAATATAATTCAAAGTTAAAGTTATTATAAGGGTTTAAATCATTACTGTCAACCAACTTCCTGTGATTATTTTCATAAAATACTAAGGGACACAAAATAAATGGATATTTTTTTACTGGTTATTTATGACAACTTAGTTGCTTTTGTTTTATTTTCTATGATTTTTGATAAACTTTTTTCAGTATCATTCCTCGGTAAAACGTTTATTAGCACTCCTAATGTATTTTTAAGAATTCTACCAAATATCACAAAAATTATTCAAAAAAATCTTGATACTGTGTCATTGGATCTAAAATATCAGAGTAATTCTCCAAATATTTCATATAATTATTAGAAAACATTGCCGAATTTAACAATATAGTATAATATAGACCTGATTAACAGGCATTGTTAGTAAAAAAATATTAGACTGACCTAAAAGTTTGTAAAAATACGCTGGATTGTGTCATTAATTAAGGATATTACTTTAATAAATTTAATGGATAAATACTTTAAGTAATGAAAAAATTTTTGTATATTGTTGTTCTTATCACTTTAATTCTTCCCTTACATTCATTTAGTGTACTTAATAATTCCTTTATCGATTACACTCAAGACTTTACTGTTTTTCACTTTGATACTGAAGAGAGGGTATTATTTTGGTTGCTGGATAAAGATGGCGGTTTTTATTCAGACCAAAAAATCAATGTCTATCGTGCCGATGGGAGTTATTTAGATTCTGTTGTTACTGATGAGAGAGGATTTTTTAAAATAAAGAATAATCAATATCAATCTTTAATGATTAAAAGTGAAACTGGAGGAAGAAGTTATCGTATTTTATTAAACAGTATACAAAAAACAGATTATCATGTTTTTTGTGTTTATGATAAACAGGCCGGCCGATTATCCTTTAATGGTATTATTCAGGGAAAAAGTAAAATTAAGGCTGGTACTCAGCTATTTATTTCAGTTGCTGATGGCCATCAATTAGTGATCAGTAAATCAACTGACATCTCGAATAATGGATATTTTGATTTTGAATTGGACACATTTGGCTTGAACAAAAATTTTTACCAATTAAAAATAATCATAAATGGAAAAATTATTAAACAATATCAGTTATATTTAAATGATTCTGAATATCAAATTTATAATTCTGAAATTAAAAATTCTACTCAACAAACCATTTCTGTAGATAAAAAAGTTATTTTTGATGATAATCAAATTAAAGTAAATATAGAAAAATCCAGTCAAAAAATAGATTCTATCTTTTGTACTATAAAATTAAATGATTTGGAAATTGGTCACCAGATTATTGATAAAGTTGTTTCTAATCAGTTTTTATTAAAACTGCCAGAGTATTCTGAAATTAAAAGGGGGGAGTATCTTTTAGAATTTGAAATTATCTATCGAGATGGAAGTTCTGTAACAGAAAAGGTCAGTCTCGAAAAAGCTTCAGATATTGATGATCATCTAGTTTTTGTATTTAATGAGTATAATAATCAGCAACTCAATAATAATACCCTGTATTGTCCTTTTGACAAAGCTCGAACTCTTATGGTGACTTATTCTAAAGACATTATTGATTATAAAGTTTTTTGGCTGGAAAAAGGAAACAATAAGGTGAAATTTGATACTTCAATCACACAAAATCACAAAATATTATTGATATTGGAAGATATTGTTACTCATAAAAGTATTTCTTATCTTTTTCATCCAAAAATTGAAGAAAAACTCATACCTGTTCAATTTGATGTGAATTTATCGGGTCAACAATATCAACTTACCAATTCATCTGCTTATTTAAATAAAAAATCGGCATTTTTATATTTTACCCCTCAAGATGTAAATCAGGATCCTTTATTATCACATCTAAATAGTTTTTTTGATTTTACTTATCCAAATGAGACATTGAATGATCTTTATACTGGCAAATTGATTTATATCAGGGACTATCAGTTTAATCAATACCGATTATTTGATATTAGTCACAAGCTATTTATTTCGTATAGTAATCCACGAAATAATATTTTTTCCTTTCAAAAAAAGTATGATAATCAGAATAAAATTGAAGTTAGTGCAGTATTTCCAGATAAAATTACAGTTATGGATATACCCCAGATAACCTTTTTTATAAATAATTTTGATGCAAAGGCAAAAACCCTGACTTTTAAATTAATAAATAGTCAGGATGAAAATTTTAAGTTTCAACAAAGAATTCAACTCAAACCTTATGATTCTCAGCAATTGAATATTAAACTCAACTTACAGGATAAAGTAGGAACTTCTCGAATTAATTATACTATTTTTGATGATGATCGTTTGATCTATTCGGGGAAACGTAGCATTTTGGTAAAAGAAAGATTACAAACTCATCATTTGGTTGCATTAACCGGTAAGATTACTTATGACAAAATCAGTAAATCATTTTTAAAATTACCAAATAATTTAAATTCTGAATGTCAGTTCAATATTTATCTTTCTCCATATGATTGGATCACTGGTCTATCAAAAAGTTTTCAATCTCAAAATCTTCATATAGAAGTATTTGAGTTAGAATTACTAAAATTTTTAGAGAGCTTTTATCTCCGTAAATACCAGTTTCAGTATCAAGAAAAACAGTTTTTAAATAAGTATTATCAACGACAACAAGGAATAAAAAAATATTCAACAGCTAATCAAATTGATTGGCAATCTAGCTTATTGCTACTTTTTGCCTCTTCCATAATTGATGAATTGCTGAATTACGAAGAGAGAGAACAATTGAGCAAGTATCTAATTGCAAATTATAAACAGGAAATCCTTAAATCCCCATTAGCCATTTTTGTTTTTTCTCAACTCGGAGTATTTTTTGAAGAAATAAATAAGAGATATTTAGAGGAGATAACAGACAATGTATTATTTTTTTATCCTTATTATATGAAGTACCAGATAAAAAAATCTTTTGATCAAAAGGATAAAAATATAATTGATGTTACTTATCAAGAACAAAAAATCAATGAAAGTTTTTATAAAATTATTCAAGGGTTTTATGAGATAGACAGTCAACCTATTATTCAGGGGTTGAATAATACCACAATAGAAAAGATATTTTTTCTACTTCTATCTTTAAAAAAAGAGAAAAGTAAATCAAAGGTTAGAAATACGAATTTGTTTGTCAATTTTAGTAGCGATTTTCTGCCGTCATTTCGAGATACCTTGAAGAGTAATGATATTATCATTAAACAGTACCATATATCTAAAGAAAAAATAAAAAATTATAATAAAGAGTTGATTGATTTTTCACTAGAAAAAAAAGGGGTTGGTACTCTCTATTATTTAATTGAATATTTATACCAGGGTAATTATAGTATCAATCAACAATCTTTAATTACAGGAATTAATTCAACTATTCTAAATGACAATTATAAACCTATAGATTTAAATGATCACCCCTTAAAAAAAGATCATTACTATTATTTAAAGATAGATTTTATAAATAATAGTTCATATGATCAACTTTTTTTTCGAGTACCTTACTGTAGTGGTTTAAGTTTTCAAATTCATAATATTACCTGTAATAGTCAATCTAGTCCTGAAATAAGCGGAGATACAGTTAATGTATTATTACCTCAAATAAAACAGGGAAGAAATTCAATTATTATTCCTTTTCAGGCTAAATATAGTGGTACATTTCAATTAGAAGGAGGAATATTTTATAACTGGAATGATGCAACTCTCTATATTAAGGATCAAGATTTTAATTTGGTGATTCTAAACTAGGGCTTCCGCCGTTACATTACTTTAGTAATGTTAGAGTTTTAGTGATTCCTCCAGAGGCACAATAAACCGGCTCGGGCTATTCTTAGACACGGTTCTGTGATTTAAGAACGGACTCCTCAGATAATAATATTGGTTAAATGCTACTCTATTTAAATATTGCTTTATTTACCTATGCAATTCACACAAACTCTGCTTTGTGGCACTCGTATCAGTCTCGCTTGAGGAATGGGTTGTTGACATTTAACGCAAATACCAAAATCAGTGTCATGGATTCGTTCCAGGGTTTGTTCTAGTAAATAGAGGTCTTCTCTGGTTTGGCGCAAGCGTGCTTCATTGATACTCTTTTCATTGATAGCTTCCATTCTGGTTAATCGGCCTAAGGAAACATCAGGTGCAATGGGTTTAGTAAGTTCTTCCAATTCCTGAATCGTTTTTTTCATTTCTATTATTTGATTGTTTATTTGTTCTTCAATATCTTTTATTTCCTCTTTTGTCATGTCTTACCTCTAGCGAAATATTAAGAATACAAAAGGGTATTATAACTTTATTTTTCTTAAAATTAAAATAAAAATAAATGTTCGTTATCCTGTTTCTTATCTAGTTTGAAAAAAATACTGCAAAATCTTAATCCTTGACTCGACAAGGAGGTTAATATCGATTATACTGAGGGATATCCTATTAAAGAAGTGACCTTATTTTTATCATTTGTTTATCTGGATGAAGGAGTTTTTATGAAAATAGATTTTTTAGGTGCTGCTGGTTCTGTTACTGGGAGTAATTATTTACTGGAGACAGATGGGGGGAAAATACTCATTGATTGTGGGATGTTCCAGGGATCCAAAAAATTATTAAAAAGAAACTATTTAGATTTTGATTTTGACCCAAAAGAAATAAATGCAGTTATTGTGACTCATGCCCATATTGACCATTCCGGTTTATTACCTAAACTGGTAAAACATGGTTTTAAAGGGGTAATTTATACTGCCCGTCCAACAATGGAATTATTAAACATTCTTCTGTATGATTCTGCTCATATTGAAAAAATGGGAATAGATATAGCAAATAAATATCGGAAAAGAAAAGGATTGCCTCTCAAAGAGCCGCTTTTTACTGATGAAGATGTCAGTCGTACTTTACCTTTAATTATAGAAATGGAATATCATCAAAAGTTTAAAGTTTTGGACAATGTAAATGCCTGTTATAAAGAAGCAGGACATATTTTAGGCTCTGGTTTTGTAGAACTGGATATTACGGAAAACAATCATACAAAAAGGTTTGTTTTTAGCGGGGATATCGGCCGTTCTTTTCAATCTTTTATAAGAGATCCTGAGGTTTCCGAACAAGCAGATGTATTATTTATTGAATCAACCTATGGAAACCGTAGCCATAAAAAATGGGCTGATACAGAAAAAGAATTAGTAAAAGCTTTAGAGGAAGTTGCAAAATCTGGAGGGACCTTGTTAATACCTTCGTTTGCAGTTGGAAGAACGCAGGAAATGATCTACAAATTTTTTGAACTATATGATAAACATAAAATTCCAAAAATACCAATTTATATTGATAGTCCAATGGGAAACCGAGTTACAGAAGTCTATCGGGAGAACAAAGATCTATATGATCAAAAAACCATGGAGTATCTTAAAGATGGAAAAAATCCTTTGGATCTAAAATTGCTGATCATTACTCAATCTGCTAAAGATTCTATTGCCTTAAATGAAACTCCAGGACCAAAGGTGATTGTTAGTTCTTCTGGGATGTGTCATGGTGGGAGAATTATGCATCATCTTAAACATAATATCTGGAAACCAAATACTTTTATACTTTTTGTAGGTTATCAAGCTAAAGGGACATTAGGTAGACAGATTATTGAAGGTGCAGAAAAAGTAAAAATAATGGGTCAACAAGTAGCTGTTAAATCCAAAGTTTTTACAATAGGAGGATTATCTGCTCATGCTGATAAAGATGAGCTTTTATCCTGGTTAAAATTCTATCAATCCAGTAAACCCTTAGTTTGTACAGTTCATGGTGATCCTGATGTTTGTGAATCCTTTTCAAGAGCTATTCAGGAAAAATTTCAATTGAAAACCATTGTTCCAGATTGGAAAGATAGTACTTTTTTTACATTCCATAATGACAGAGTTGAGTACCAACATAATAAATATAATATGGAATATCATTTTCAATCAGTACTGGATAAATACCAGGATAAAATCAACCAAGTACAATCACTATTGTCTGGCATTGATCAGAATACTACTTTGCTGGATAAAGAATATACAGAAGATTTTGTAAATAAATTAACAAAAAAACTAGAAGAAGCATTAGACGATTATCATGCATTAATTGGAAAAAAACTAAAAAATAAAAGCTAATTAAAAAATCTTGACACTAGATTTCAAAATGACTACCATAGAAGTAATAAAATCATGATATACAGTCAATCTGTTGTTTTTGATTTTTAAATTAGTTTGAAAAAAAAGGAAGAAGAAGATGGGAAAAAATGTTGTTCAAAAAATACTTGATCAGCACCTGGTTTCAGGTAAAGCTGTTCCAGGTGAAGAAGTAACGATTAAAATGGATCAAACCCTTACCCAGGATGCTACAGGGACTATGGCCTATTTGCAATTGGAAGTTTTAAATCCGGATAAATTAGCTACTGAAGTATCTGTTAGTTATGTGGACCACAATACAACTCAAATTGGGTTTGAAAATTTTGATGATCATAAATATTTGCAATCAATAGCCAAAAAGTATGGAATCTATTTTTCTCGAGCCGGAAATGGTATATGTCATCAGGTCCATTTGGAAAGATTTGGAGTTCCCGGGAAAACTCTTATTGGCTCAGATTCTCATACTCCAACTGGTGGTGGTATTGGTATGTTTGCTGTCGGTGCTGGTGGTTTGGATGTTGCCATGGCTATGGCAAAAGGGACTTTTACTTTAAAATATCCAGCTGTTACTAATGTCATTTTAAAAGGGCAACTTTCTTCATGGGTAGCTGCGAAAGATGTTATCTTAAAATTATTATCAATTTTATCATCTAAGGGTAATGTTGGCACTGTTGTGGAATACAGTGGAGAAGGGATCGAAAATCTGACTGTACCTCAAAGGGCAACTATAACTAATATGGGAGCTGAACTGGGAGTTACTACTTCTGTATTTCCTAGTGATAACCAAACAAAAGCTTTTTTAAAAGCTCAGGGCAATGAAGATAAATGGATAGAGTTAAAAGCTGATTCTGATGCTGTTTATGAGAAAACTATTGAAATTGATCTTGCTGCTTTAGAACCAATGGTCGCTCAACCTCATAATCCGGATAATGTAACTTTGGTGAAAGAGGTAACTGATTTAGCCATTGATCAGGTTTGTATTGGATCTTGTACCAATTCCAGTTATCAAGATCTCATGATTGCCGCAGAAATGTTAGATAATCAGCAGGTGAATGAAAATGTATCATTTGTAATTGCTCCTGGATCCAGACAAGTGTTACAGATGATTACAGAAAATGGAGCTTTAAATAAATTGATTAAAGCTGGAGGACGGCTTGCTGAGTCGGTCTGTGGTTTTTGTATTGGTAATTCTCAGGCACCAGGTACTGATTCTGTGAGTATTCGAACTTCTAATCGAAATTTTTTAGGAAGATCAGGAACAAAATCTGCGATGATTTACTTAACCAGTGTTGAAACAGCTATTGCATCTGCAATAAAGGGAAAATTAACTGACCCAAGAGATCTTGGCTTGTCCTGGAAAGATATTCCATTACCTGAAAAATTTCTGGTAGATGATTCTATGATTATTGCACCTGCAAAAGAGAATACTTCAGCCAAAATCAATCGAGGTCCAAACATTGGTCAACCTCCTGCTAATACTGAGTTGCCTGCCAATATTGCTGGCGAAGTTACCATTAAAGTTGGTGATAAAATCACTACCGATCATATTATGCCAGCTGGTGATAAATTAAAATATCGTTCTAATGTACCAAAATATGCAGAATTTGTTTTTAATCCAGTAGACGAGACATTTTCTCAACGTGCATTAGCGAATAAAGAGAAAAATATTCACAATATTATTATAGGTGGCCTTTCCTATGGACAGGGCTCAAGTCGGGAACATGCTGCCCTATGTCCAATGTATCTGGGAGTAAAAGCTGTTATTGCTAAATCTTTTGAGCGAATTCATATAGCAAATTTAATCAATTTTGGAATCGTTCCTCTAACATTTACTAATGCAGATGATTATGAAAAAATAGAGCAAGAGGACAAAGTTGAAATGGTTGGGATATCTGACACCTTAAAAGGGCAGGGATCACTAAAATTGCGTAACAAAACAAAAAATATTGAAATCCCTTTAAGTTACCAATTATCTGCCCAGGATGTGGATTATTTACTAGCTGGTGGAAAGTTGAATTTTTATCAGTAAGTTTAAAAAAGAGATTGTCTAAACAAGTCTCTCACAGAGGCGCAAGACAAGTGAATGCTTTCAGCATTCACAAGGTAGCGGAGATACAGAGTTTTGATCTAAATGTTCTTAAATGTGATTCTCTGTGATCTTCGTACCTTTGTGAGATTTTCAACTTTTGAGATAGCTCCGTTTTTTACTGCCAAATAATTTTTTTGAATAATTCAAGAATTTCTTTTTGTGACATCCCTTTAGCTTCTTCTAGAATATTAATCAGTTTTTTCTTACCCTGATCTTCGATGTAGACAAGGTTATAATCTTTGATTCTCAATAATTGATCTTTGGTTAAGATATTTTTTGATACTAATTGATGAGATAAGGGGACTTCATCAATGTCAATATTATCACCATTTTTATGAAAAACATAATCCAGAAAATCAAAAGTCGCTTTAAGGTGGTTTTGAGAGATATGATAGGTTCTTCGTATTTTTTCATCCCAGCTCAAATTGTCAAATTTTTCTGCATCAATAATAGGAGTATTGGCATCATTACTGATTTTCTCAAAAATAGACTGATCGATTTCTTTAAAAGTGGTTTTTTCATCTTTTAAACGGATAGCAATGACAAATATATTAGCTTGAGGTGTATATTTTTCTAAAATTGCTGGAATATTGTAATTGACAATATAGTGATTTTTAATCTTTTTTATCGTTTGGCCATAAAATTTAAAAAAGTCCTGATCATCTACAATGGTATTAAATAATTCTTCTGCTGTTAAACCTAATTGTAGCATACCATCAAATGCACCAATAATGTTCATTTTATCAAATTTTTTCTGGAAGTGGTTTTCAATCGAAGTTATCATTTCCGGATATCCACTGATTTCATCTTTAGCAAAAATAGTAAACTTATATTGTGTAGAATAGTGTTCAATGACCAGTGCATTTTTTATAAAAATACGGCCGTTTAAATTAGCTAAATAAATGACATCTGCAAAAGGCTGCACCCCCAGCAAAATTTCTTTTTCATATTTTACCAGATTTGTTCGAGGTCTTACGTAAACGACTCCTATGGGAAGCTGATTTTCAACATTGATTTGATAATCTAATAATACATCAGGTAAAATAGTGGCCATTATTGATTCTTTTTTTTATTTTTCTCTCTACTTATATCATAATACATATCTTGAGAAAATAATATTCTTAAATAGAATAAATCCGTAAAAAATATCAAAAAAAGTGTAATTATTAGTATAGTGTATTTTTTATTTTGTGATATTCTGTTATCATGTTTTATATTAATTGATTGCTATAAATCTATATTAAAAATAATCTTTCCTCAAAAAAATAAAACTTTAGGATATTAAAATTCTTAATGATTAAAAAAGTTTATTTGTTTCTATTTCTATTTATTTTCACTTTATTAAATGCTCAAGATACTACATCTGATAGTAATAGTGAGGATTGGAAGACTAATTCTGAGGCTTTTTTAAAAAAAACAATTGCTGAAGATCTAATTCAATCTAATTTAGAACAATTAAAAAAACTAGCGAATTCTTTAAATATTTATGTTGAAAATAATAACTTAAAAGCCTACCAGGATGCATTAGCAAAACACTATGGGATTACTTTGATTTCTCCAAAACAACGGTTAGGGGATAGAATTATTTTGGAAAGAGCCGGGGAACTGAAAATATTTAAAATATCTGAAGGAGATATTGAACAGGAATCCATACAGATTATTGGGAAAGCCAAAATTGTTTTTGAGGGAGAAAATCGTACCATAGAAGCGGAAGAGATATTTGTGGATTTAGATAACAAAGAAATCATGGGAAATGGAAAAGTCATTTTTAAAGATGATACTTTGGAGTTTCATGGTAATCAGTTCTATTATAATTTTGATGTAAATCGGGGAATCCTTTTTGCAGGACGGACACAATTATTAAAAACAGGTAATTCTGGTTTACAGAATGCTTATTTCATAGGTGAAAAAATTATCCAAACTGGTAAAGAAGAAGCTGTATTATATAATGGTAAACTGACTATTTGTGATGAAGAGGACCCTCATTTTTCCCTCAATGTTTCCCGAATTTGGATTAATGAAGATGGGGAATGGGGACTGTTTTCTGGCAGGGTTGATATTGGTCCAATTCCTTTTTTTTATATTCCAATATATTATCATCCTAAGAATCTAAAAGTCTATACAGGTATGGGTTATCGTAGTAAAGATGGTTGGTATATTCATACGACATATAATTTGTTAGGAAATCGATCAAATCTGGGAGACTTATCAGATGATATGATTACTACTATAGCTGATTCCCATATGCCTTTTGTTTCAACTGATTATTACAATTTTTCATCCAGTAACTATAATTCAATTTACAAAAATACAATAAGTGATCGTAAAAAGATTTCTTGGAATAAATTCCGTTCTTTTGATATCAGTTGGCGTATTTTTGCTGATGCTTATACCAATCTGGGGTTTTACTGGGGAACATTTTTTTATTTAAATTTCATTAATGATAAAACACCATTTTCTTTATCATTATTATCAGATTATGCTTTATCCAGGGTTCTTTGGCAGGATAGTGAAACAGGATTATATTACCCATATAGCAGTGATGATTTAACAAACTTTGATGCTGATAGTACTTATTTAAATTTATATAACTTTTTGTTTCGGTCTTCCCAATGGTTAAATTTGACTGGTTCCTTTTCTCAAAATTTTAAATTTAATTATGCATTACAACTTGATTATGCTACTGATAGTGACTACTTTAATGATTTTTATCGTCGTCAATTAGATTTTTCATATACAGATTTAGGTTTTGATCTTATGGGATTTATGATTAAATTTAGAGGTCAAGATGCAGATATTTTTAAAGAAGAAGAACTAGCAACCATTACTGAACCAACTAATCTTTATTCCTTTTTAAACTTCACAAATATTCAACCTTTAAGTTATCCGGATATATATGGATTTCAACCTTTATCAAAAGCTGAATTTGATATCAACTCAACAATTGATCTTGAACAAGCAACTAATGTAGTGCCTGCCTATAGTGAGACAACTCTAGGAACAGCATATCACCCTTTTACAGATAGGTATATGTTGGATACCATTAAGTTGCCGGAAATAACTGCTGAATTATCAGGAGAAATATTTAACTTAAAAAAAATTCTCACTTTTCCTCAAGAAATTATGAATACGAGAAATAATAAAAAGAGAAAAGAACAAAAGAATTCTCATGATTTTACTCAGCTGTATCTCAATTTAGATAAAGAACAGGAAAAAACAGATTCTAGAGAAAAAATTGATTATAAAGAACTCTTACCATTCTTATCTATTAAAACTTTTCAGAGAAAAAGAACAGATGAAAAATCGGTTTTCAATGAACTGAGTTTGAGCATTGCCTCTCTGCCAAATATTGATTCCGTTTCTGATTTAACAGACCAGACAGATAAAAATTCCAAGGATTACCGTGAAATAGTAACTCCGGATGTGCAAAATATAAGTACACAAAGAGTTGCAATTAGTTTTATTGATTTTGTGGTAAATTATTCTGTGACAGAATCGTTTTTGCATTCTTTTTTATTTAATAAAGATTTACCCTATGATATTTTACAAAAACAGGAAGAATCAAATGATTTTGATTGGCGGCAGTATGATTCCTTTCAATTATTTTTATTAGGAAAGTTTAACAATAATTGGGAATACTTTTTAAAAGAAAGCAATATTTATCAGGATTTAGATTTTACTATTACCAGTAGTTTTGATTTTATAAATTTCAAGAATAATGGAATTATTTCACTGGATTCAATATTTACAGTCGATCAAATTAAATACTGGTACAATTATAATATATACTATAATTATTTAAAAGCTAATGAATATTCTTCTACAGATATTTCATCCTATACTGCAACCCGTACTGAAACAGATCAAAAAAAATCAACTTTATCTTTATTTTTTGAGAATGTAATGATAAATGATCTGTCATTCGGAAAAGAACTGATCGAAGGAACTCAAATACTGACTAATTTTAAGTATCGCATTTATACCATTAATGATTGGATTTATAGTAACTGGCTGAATTTAGAAAAGAATGTCAATAGTATATCTTTATATAGTGATCAAAATGAATATTTTATATCCAGTGATTCCTTAATATATTATGATAATGCTTTACTTTATGACAATATTGAACAGCTGGATACAACCTTAACCTTTAAAATGAATTTACTGCCCTCTGACCACAATCACCAAGTGAGCTGGGATATGGGACCAAAAATAAACTGGGTTATTCCTTCTTCAACTTATACAACTTTAAAAGATGAAATTTTTTACTCTTATTGGTCTGATGAAAGTGATGATTGGGGATTTGCAGGAAATGATGATTCTTTATCTGTCTTAAAAGATTATTATTGTCGTGAAAAAATAGAATTTTGGGAAGAACTGAGAAATAGGTATTATGATTCTTATAATTTCTGGGGAATTGGTGAGCAGACATCAGAGATTGATAGTCCCCGCTATTTTAGAGAGATGTTTGAGAATATTACTTTTAATTTAAATTATTCCTATACCTTAGACCAGAAACAAATCATAAAATTCGATTATCAATTAAAGTTTGTTTTTGCTAATATTGGTACTTTTTCTTCTGGTTTTAATATTGGAGATCCTTATGAAGATGAAGCTACAGCAAATGAATTAAATGATAATTGGGAAACTTATTTTGGGATGTATCCGGATAATCAGTTAACTTTGACATTATTTGATTCTGCAATAATCTATACTTTTAATCATGCCTTTGCTAAAGATATTAATAAATTTATAGAAAGTGAAATTGATAGTTCTCATTCAAATTTAGATGTCTTTAATGTTATGACTTTTACACAAAGCCATACGTTTCAATTCAACTTAAAAGGTGATTTATTTCCAGTTCAATTACCTTCAGGTAACTGGTTGGAGTTTAAGAGTGTTAGTACTTTTAAATATAATTATGATTTTATTTCAGAAAGTGAAATATATAATGATAAATATGTGTATCATTTAGATTCCCAGGAATTCGGTCTGGGGCTATTAATGAATATATTGTCTGTTAATTTAAAAATGCAGGCATTTAACTTTGTGAATCAAGGTTATGGATTGACTTTACACTCAGGTAATGTAAAACTTGAACATAATATAGTAGAAATACCTACATTTTTAAAATATTTTCGTTTAGAATTGACTCCATCAATAGATTTTCATTTTGAATTAATGCATGATGCTTATTGGACTAATAACGATGGGGATTCTGGAGAAACTGAAAACTTCTCATCTTCGTATTATCTAAATAATTATCTACTGGCTTCTCTAAATTTAAGTCTAATCATAGGTGAAGGAAAAGATTTTGAAACAACCATTAAATTTGGGATAAGCAGCAAGAATGAGAAAATGTATAAACTTTATGATGAGCCTCAACCCTTTAGAGCTTTTTTAGATGATATAGGGAAATCATTTAATTTTGCTAATAAATCAGATAGACAGAAAAGTGATTTTAATCTTGAGAAAATCTATGTCTCAGTTAATCATGGGTTACATGATTGGAATTTAAGTTTTGAATATATTGGAGAACCTACTCAGGATACAATCAGAAATAAGTTTGTCTGGGAAAATACTTTTGTTTTTCAAATTATCTGGAAAATTAGCAGTACAAATCAATTAATGAAACTTTTAAATAAAACAAAAGTAGATGAAAAATATGAAGCTGGTCAATGGCGTCAGCCAATCATTTCTTTGGATGAAGATACAACGACTACTGATTAATGGAATATAAAAATAAAAA
>JAKSBL010000064.1 GCA_022361115.1 Spirochaetota bacterium
ACTGAAGAACCAGTCTAGCCGTAATGAGGAAGGACGCCGAATGAAGGCGGTTATTTTTCTGTTTTTATAACCATAATTATTTTTTAAATTCTTTAATTTATTCCCTAAAAATTGTAAAATATTTTCTTTAGCAATTACAATTTTACTGTTTATATAAGAAGGAACAATATGGCAAAAGAAAAAGAACCTATTGAAAAACAGCTTTGGAAATCAGCAGATAAACTTCGTAAAAATATTGATGCAGCAGAATATAAACATATTGTTTTGGGTTTAATATTTTTAAAATACATCTCTGATGCCTTTAATGAACTTTATGAAAAGTTAAAAGCAGGTGATGGTGAGTATTCTGGGGCTGATCCGGAAGACAAGGATGAGTACAAAGCTGAAAATGTGTTTTTTATACCGGAAATCTCTCGCTGGCAATATTTAGTATCCAAAGCAAAAATGCCTGATATTGGTAAAATAGTTGATGATGCAATGGATGCTATCGAAAAAGAAAATAGTTCTTTGAAGGATGTGTTACCTAAAGTGTTTGCTCGAGGAAATCTCGATCCAACTAATCTTGGTGGACTGATTGATTTGATTGGAAATATATCCTTTGGGGATGCGAAAGCTAGAAGTACCGATCTTTTAGGTCATGTTTTTGAGTATTTTTTAGGTGAGTTTGCCCTTGCTGAAGGAAAAAAGGGAGGTCAGTTCTATACTCCAAAGAGTGTTGTTGAACTGTTAGTTGAAATGCTGGAACCCTATAAGGGAAGAGTATTTGACCCCTGCTGTGGGTCTGGTGGAATGTTTGTGCAGTCGGAAAAATTTGTTGAGAGTCATCAGGGAAAAATTAATGATATTTCTATCTATGGTCAGGAAAGTAATCACACTACCTGGCGATTGGCCAAGATGAATCTTGCAATCAGAGGAATAGATAGTTCGCAGGTTCGCTGGAATAATGAAGGTTCCTTTTTAAATGATAGTCATAAGGATTTGAAAGCGGATTATGTAATTGCCAATCCGCCTTTTAATGATAGCGACTGGTCAGGGGATCTGTTAAGACAGGATGGCCGTTGGAAATTTGGAACACCTCCCAGTGGTAATGCAAACTATGCCTGGATACAGCACTTTCTTTATCATTTGAGTCCTACCGGGATTGCCGGTTTTGTTTTGGCTAAGGGGTCATTGACTTCTAAAACATCCGGTGAAGGTGATATTCGTAAAGCATTGATTGAGGCTAGACTAGTGGATTGTATTGTAAACCTGCCGGCTAAACTCTTTCTCAATACTCAGATCCCTGCTTGTCTCTGGTTTTTAAGAAGAGCCCCTCAGTCCCCTAAAGGGGATGAAAGAAAGGAAATTCTGTTTATTGATGCTCGAAATGAAGGTTACCTGATTAACCGAAGAACTAAAGAGCTTTCAAATAATGACATCCAGAAAATTGCGACGACCTATCATAATTGGAGAAATACCCCCCGGCCCCCTGAAGGGGGTAAGAAGAAGCCTTCTGTTTTACATTCTGCTGATCCTGCTCTTTATAGACAGCTTGAACAAAAAGCTAAAGAAATGCGTGCTAATCCAACACAAGCAGAAGGACTATTATGGAACAAGCTAAAGAATAAACAACTTGGTGTTAAATTCAGGCAACAACATGTAATTAATAAATTTATTGTGGATTTTTGTTCTATCGAAAAGGCACTTATTATAGAAATTGATGGAGAAATACATAATAATCAAAAAGAAAAAGATGAAGAAAGAACGAGAATTCTTCAGGAAGAAGGATATATTGTCATCAGATATACTAATAATGAAATATTAAGTGATCTTGACTCAGTAATTTCATCAATACAAAAACAGCTATCAAAGTCCCCTTTAGGGGATTTAGGGGCATACAAAGACATCAAAGGTTTTTGTAATTCTGCTTCTATAGATCGCGTCAGGGAGCTGGATTATGTACTGACTCCCGGACGCTATGTGGGATTGCCGGATGAAGAGGATGACTTTGATTTTAATGAGCGGTTTACATCCTTAAAGAATGAGTTTGAAGAGCAGCTTAAGGAAGAGGAAAAGCTGAATAAAGCGATTCTGGAAAATCTGGCTAAGGTGCAGTTGAAGTGAAAGACAATGCTCCCAAAAAAATGACAGCAGGTCAACTGATCGAACATTTAAACCGATTTCCACAGGATATGCGAGTGGTGACTCATGGACAAAAAGAGGGTTATGAAAATTTGTTGGTTCCCGAAAAAATTACAGTTTATCGTAATGAACTTGCCATGTCTGAATATGAAGGGGAATATGATACTCGCTTTAAAACAGATGATGGCCCCTATGAAGTGGTTGCATTATTTAGAGATGACAGGCGGGACTAATTGATGGAAAAACTGGATGTACAAAGAATAGAAGATTTTATCAAAACTCTTGGCGAAGAGGAGCTTGTATATATTAACAGGTTGGTTATTGAGCGTTTAAAACTGATCTCTCAACAAAGAAGTACACACCAAATGGCAAGGTTTAATATTACGGAACGTGTTTGTTTTGAAGATAACACCGGTATGACAAAAAAGGGAGTTATTACAAAATTGAATAAAAAGACTATCTCTATTAAAACCGATGATGGGCAGGAATGGAATGTGGCTCCGGGGTTGTTAAGACATGTATAATATGTGGAGTACAAAGATATGAGTAAAATTGAAGTTAATGGAATTGCTATAAATGTAATTGAGCAGAAAGACTACATTTGTTTAACAGATATAGCAAAATACAAAGATTCTGGAAGAACTGATTATATTATACAAAACTGGATGCGCAATCGAAATACCGTTGAATTTTTGGGAATATGGGAGCGTCTTAATAATCCCGATTTTAATCCCATCGAATTCGAGGGGTTTAAAAATCAAGCCGGGCTAAACAGTTTTGTACTTACTCCCAAACAATGGATTGAAAAAACCAATGCAATTGGTTTTATTAAATACTTCAGCAATCCAGCAGATGAAAATTCTGACAACCGATCCCGGCGTAAAACGACTGGAAGGCGGCAAGGATGAGTGAGTGGAAAGAATGTAAATTGGGTGAAATATGTGAGTTAATAGTTGATTGTGTTAATAGGACGGCACCAACAGTAAGCTATACAACAGATTATAAAATGATTAGAACTACAAATGTTAAA
>JAKSBL010000557.1 GCA_022361115.1 Spirochaetota bacterium
ACCCTATACTTCCCATTGCTGGTTCGCAGAGTCCTGTGTTTTTGGTAAACAGTCGCTTGAGCCTGGTCTCTGCAACCCAATCAGTAACCTGATCAGGCCATCCTTCTTCCTAAGTTACGGATGCAATTTGCCGAGTTCCTTAACGATAGTTATCCCGAGCGCCTTAGAATACTCATCCTTCTCACCTGTGTCGGTTTACGGTACGGTCTGTTATATTATTAACGCTTAGAGATTATTTCTTGGCAGCATGACTATTTGGCTTCGTTCCGCACGTAGCTTCACTCCTTTAGTAACTCAACTCATGCTGCGCATTTAACTACAGCAATCAACACCTCGTTACCTCCCCCGGGACAACCATCGCCCAGGTCCAAAATCGCCTCCTGCGTCATCCCATCACTAATATAACAGGTACTGGAATATAAACCAGTTTCCCATCAGATACGCAATTTCTGCCTCTCCTTAGGGGCCGACTTACCCTGGGAAGATTACCTTTACCCAGGAAACCTTGAGTTTGCGGCGAAGCGGTTTTTTACCGCTTTTTTCGTTACTCATGCCGGCATCTTCACTTGAAATACCTCCACTATTCATCACCAAACAGCTTCATCGGCTTATTCAACGCTCTCCTACCAATCATAAATATAAATATTTATGAGTCTGCAGCTTCGGTTATATGCTTAGCCCCGTTAAATTGTCGGCGCAAAAAGACTCGACCAGTGAGCTATTACGCACTCTTTCAAGGAATGGCTGCTTCTAAGCCAACCTCCTGGCTGTCTCGGCCTTCTTACTTCCTTTTCCACTTAGCATATATTAGGGACCTTAGCTGGCAGTCTGGGCTCTTTCCCTCTCGACTATGAACCTTATCGCACATAGTCTGACTCCCATACTTTCAAGTTTAGGTATTCGAAGTTTATCTGGGTTTGGTACCCTGTGACAGGCCCTAGTCCAATCAGTGCTCTACCTCCTAAACTAAACATATGAGGCTAGTCCTAAAACTATTTCGGAGAGAACCAGCTATCGCTGAGTTTGGTTGGCCTTTCACCCCTATCAACATCTCATCACAGCATTTTTCAACATACCCGTGTTCGGTCCTCCACTTGATGTTACTCAAGCTTCAACCTGGACATAGATAGATCACTCAGCTTCGGGTCTATTGCAAGCAACTTCAATAACGCGCTATTAACACTCGGTTTCCCTTCGGCTTCGGTACTTAAAATACCTTAACCTTGCTACTTACAATAACTCGCCGGCTCATTATGCAAAAGGCACGCAGTCCCCAGATTAAAATCCAGGTCCTACCGCTTGTAGGCTGTCGGTTTCAGGTTCTATTTCACTCCCCTCCCGGGGTCCTTTTCACCTTTCCCTCACGGTACTTCTACACTATCGGTCACTACAGAGTATTTAGCCTTGGATGGTGGTCCACCCGGATTCCAGCCGGATTCCTCGTGTCCGACTGTACTCAGGAGTCACTTATGATATATTTCTCTTTCGCTTACAGGACTTTCACCTTCTCTGGTAAGACTTCCCAGACTTTTCTGCTAGATAAATATAAACAATATCAGTGTCCTACAACCCCAATTCTATAAATAAAACTGGTTTGGGCTATTCCGCTTTCGTTCGCCACTACTCACAGAATCTCTTTTGATTTCTTTTCCTTGAGGTACTAAGATGGTTCAATTCCCTCAGTCTCGCTTACTAACACTAATTTTTCATGTTAGTATATGATAGTATAAACTATCACGGGTTCCCCCATTCGGATACCTACGGATCAATGCTTGTTTGCAGCTCCCCGTAGTTTTTCGCAGCTTACCACGTCCTTCTTCGCCTTGTAGTGCCAGAGGCATCCGCCAACAGCCCTTATTTCCCTGGCCATATTATTATAGCCTATTTCTTAACTCTAATTCAAAAGTTTTTTAAGACGCTTTTTAGATTTCTTTAATAAAATAAATAAATATGTCAAAGAACAAACTTAGCAGTTGTGTACTAAGCAAAATAAGTACCGCATATTTGGTACTTATTATTGGGCCATCGTGGACTTGAACCACGGACCTCATGCTTATCAGGCATGCGCTCTAACCACCTGAGCTAATGGCCCTAAGGATGTATATACCGGCAGTAAGCAGCACTAATACCCCTACTCCCGGCAATATCAAAAAAAGTCATGATAAATTAAGCCTGTAAAAGCAAAAGAAAAACAGTCTCTCTAAGCATTCTTAACAGTTTCAGTTTCAATTAGTAATAGGTAAATCGCCTATAATAAGGCTAACATATTCCTTAGAAAGGAGGTGATCCAACCGCACCTTCCGGTACGGTTACCTTGTTACGACTTCACCCCCCTTACCAAGCATACCTTAGGTGCCCCTTTCACTAGGTTAAGGTAACAACTTTGGGTATCCTCGACTCGGGTGGTGTGACGGGCGGTGTGTACAAGGCCCGGGAACGTATTCACCGCAGCATGCTGATCTGCGATTACTAGCGATTCCAGCTTCATGGAGTCGAGTTGCAGACTCCAATCCGAACTAAGGATTGCTTTTTGGGATTGGCTTGCCTTCGCAGGTTCGCTACCCTCTGTACAATCCATTGTAGCACGTGTGTAGCCCAGGACATAAGGGCCATGAGGATTTGACGTCATCCCCACCTTCCTCCGGTTTGTCACCGGCAGTTCTGCTAGAGTCCCCAGCTTAACCTGATGGTAACTAACGACGTGGGTTGCGCTCGTTGCCGGACTTAACCGAACACTTCACAGCACGAGCTGACGACAGCCATGCAGCACCTGCGCACGTTTCACCCGAAGGCAGCTTACTCCTGTTTCCAGAAGGGCATCCGTGCATGTCAAACCCAGGTAAGGTTCTGCGCGTTGCTTCGAATTAATCCACATGCTCCACCGCTTGTGTGAGCCCCCGTCAATTCCTTTGAGTTTTAGCCTTGCGACCGTACTCCCCAGGCGGTCTACTTAACGTTTTCATTTCGGCCAGAAATTCGTCAGAGAACCTCCGACCTAGTAGACATCGTTTAGGGCGTGGACTACCAGGGTATCTAATCCGGTTTGCTACCCACGCTTTCGCGCCTCAGCGTCAGGTACAGCCCAGAGGGCCGCCTTCGCCACTGGTGTTCCTCCCGATATCTACGCATTTCACCACTACACCGGGAATTCCACCTGCCTCTGACAGTCTCGAGTTTGCCAGTATCCCCCGACATTTCAGGGTTGAGCCCTGAACTTTCACAGGAGACTTAACAAACCACCTGCACGCGCTTTACGCCCAGTAAATCCGGATAACGCTTGGATCC
>JAKSBL010000227.1 GCA_022361115.1 Spirochaetota bacterium
ACGGGAGAGTAGGACAGTGCTGACAATTGTATTACTTAAACACAAAATCACTCATCAGGCTTTTTTTATTTCAAGATATCTGCTAGTTCTTTAGCCCATGATTTTATTTCATCCCAATTACGAAGATCTTTTGGTAAATCTTTTTTTAATCCAAATAAAAATCTTAAGAAACCTGGTAGAGGTGAGGAACTATAACCACCAAATTTGCCAATTTTTATTGGCTTCACTATTGAAGATACCCGATCAAGGCTTTTTTCAATAAGTTTAGAAAAAAACTTTCTTCCATTATTTCTGATGATTGATAAAAAATAATATGCTGTTGGTAAGCTGTTTAAAACATCTTTATTCTTTTCAACAAATTCCTCTGCTTCGGACAACCATTTCATTCCATTAATAGGAGCTCCAATAATAACTGCGGAGTAATCAGCTAAAGAACTAACTGTTGTTAACTCAATAACATCTGTTTCTAATTGATTTTCATTTAGTACTTTAGATATTTCTTCCGCAACTTCTTTTGTTGATCCAGTTTTAGAAAGATAAGTGATTAAAATTTTTTTCATACCTTAACTCCATATTTATTAAACTGTATGATGATAAAAGTAACAAATACAGTATACTCAATTTCGTGATTTATGAAAGAAAAAAATAGAAATAAAAAAAGCTGGATTAAAAAAAACCAGCTTTTCAAAGATTATTTGTTTAATGGCTAAAGTCCCAGCGGGTTAACTGCGATTTGTCTGGTATAACAACATAGGTACCTGCATAAATTAATCTAGGATTTGTGATATTATTGTATTCTGCTAAAGAAGGATAATACCAGGGATCTTGATAATATCGTTTACAAATATCCCAGAGATTATCTCCCCAACGGACATAATGGGGTTTACCTTCTGGTTTTTTCATCCCTTTGATCTCCTCTTTTGGAGGTTCAGGTTTGCTTTCTGTTACTACTGGTTCTTCTTTAACTTCTTCTTTTGCTTCCACGGTTTCTTCAACAGGTTCTGGCTGGGGCTCAGGTTTTTCTTCAACTACTGGCTCTTCTTTGGGTTGTGTCGTTTCTTGTTGAGCAACTGGTGGTTTTTTATCACGACCAGTTAGAAACTTATACATACCAAACCCGGCACCAGCGGCTAGTAAAAGAACAATAATAAGAATGATAATAATTGGAATAATCCCTATTCTCTTACTACCCTGAGGATTCTTTCGCATTGCTTCATAATCTACTTCTTCAGGATAAGAAACAATTTTTTCTTCAGATTCCAGATCATTGGTATGAGTAACTTCATCACTTTGATTTTCTGGAAAAATTCTATGGGTTGCTGTCGGAGCTTTTGAATGCTCAATTTTGATTTCAGTTTCTTCCTGCGTATCAATGTCCCAGGCTTTTGCATACAACATACCATCTTCATCCAACCTGAGATGAACTTCAAAAGCTGGATCGCCTTTTTGAGTTTCCCGGTTTAGATCTATTGTTAATTTTCCCAGATACTCATTATTTACACATTTTTCACTAGTTCCTTCGTATAACTCAATAACCGCCTTATCCTGGTTATCTTTTATAGTGGTGAGGGTGACTTTTTTTATTTTTGATTCCTCATCTGTTAGTACAGGAACAAAGGAACCATCATAAAGTTTAATACCAATACTTTTGGGAACAGACACAACTTTCCTCCAAATGATTTGGTTTTAAGGATTTTATATCCTGTTTAAAACAATAATTTTTAGGTAAACTGATTTTAATTATCTTTTCACCATATTTGAGTAATATAATTATACATTATTTTATCGGATAAATGATTGTATCTCTTGAAAATTTTAAAAATCTTTTTAATAAAACCCTTCTTATTGGTCAGAAAATCAGGAAATCTCAATAAATATGATAATTTTTATCAGAGTCTCAATATATTTGCTTTTTTTTTCGATAATTTGTATAATTAAATCATTAAAATGTAGAAGGTAAACAGTGGATTTACAACAAGTAATATTGTTTTCAGTCGTTGTAGTAGTTGGTCTTGGTTTTTTTGTCTTCGTTTTAATTAGTCTTTCAAATATTTTTAAAAAAAGAAAACTCCAAAAAAAAATTGATCATATTGTTGATGAAGACAAATTGATTGCTATTGATGAGTTAAGAAGATATTTAAAAGAAAATCCTGAAGACTACAAATCCAGAGGAAAACTCATAGATTTGTTATATGAGCAAAAGATGTATATGCCTACAATTAAGGAATGTACTATTATGATTAATCTGGCTGCATCTCATTCAGATATTGATGAGCTTGACTATACTATCAAAATGGGAGAATGTTATTATAAATTAGGTAGTTCTGATGATGCTCGCAAATATTTTATGATTGCCAGAAAAATGGATGATAATAACTTTAAAGTCAATTTTAACCTTGGTAAAATGGAATATGATGCTCAGAGTTATGATAAAGCTTTGAAATATTTAAATACCGCGCAGAAAATAGATCCATCTGCTATTGAAGTATTTCGCTACAAAGGTTTTGCATCTTTTAATCTTGGTTTATACAGAGATGCAATTAATTCTTTAGGTAAGGTTCTTAAAGATCAACCCACTGATACTGATATTCTCTATTTTTTAGGGATGAGTTATTTTCATGCCAACAGTAATGAAAATGCAAAAAAAATATTAACCAGGATAGGGCCGGATCATCTTTATCAACCCCAGATAAAGATGACCTTGGGGGATATTATGTTTAAAGAGGAGATGTTTATAAAAGCCATTGAATTATATAATATGGCTCTTTCATCCAATAAATTGAAGCCAAAAGAAGTAATAAAAATTCATATGTCAATGGCTGAATGTTATGTAAAAGCTCATAATATCCCTCAGGCTTTAGCTTCATTTGAAAACGTAGCCAGAATTAATCCTAACTATAAAGATGTTCAAAAAAAGATCGAGATGTATTCCCAATTAAACAAAAATTCATTGTTAGAAAAGTATTTAATTGGTTCTGTGAGTCAGTATACCAATATTTGCAAGCTAATTGTTAAATATTTTATTTCAAAAAAATCAAACGTTAAAGGGAAACTGCAGTTCATAGATTCTAATATTAATTATAAAAATGAATTAGAGATTTTTGTAGAAATTTCCAGCAGTAAATTTACTATGCAATACTATTTTATCTTTTATAGAACAACGAACACAATAGGAGAGTTAGAAGTAAGAGGTATTTATAATATGCTAAAAGATAAAAAAGTCGACAAAGGAATTTGTATTTCAGCTGGTGATTTCAATGATGCTGCAATAAATTTTGCTGAAACCCGTATGTTAGAAGTCGTTGATAAAGCTGAATTGTCTAAAATATTAAATAATATTGGCATTATGTTAAAACAACAGGAAAAAGGAAAATAATCCTATTTCCTTGATTCTTCACTTTTCTTCTTTTCTGTGTGTAAATACATAGTAATAATAGAAATATCTGATGGAGTAACACCACTAATTCGATTTGCCTGACCTAATGATTGGGGTTTAACAATTTTTAGTTTTTCCCTTCCTTCTGTAGATAAACCAAAAATGTTATCATAATTAGTATTTTCAGGAATAAGCTTTTGTTCCAGCTTTTTGTTTTTTTCGATTTCCTTATTTTGTCTTGCTATATAACCCTTATATTTTATTTCAGATGCAGTGGTTATAAAAATTTCTTTTTCAAAAGATCCAATTGTGGAGAGATACAGCTGGTAAGCAAAATCAAAATCAGTTTGCGGATTTTTTAAATAAGTTTCCCAGGTTACCCCTTTTTTGACAGCAGGATTATTAATTTGCTCGATTTGTTGCGAGGTGAGTTTAGTTTGAATTAAAAACTCAGTTAACCCATTCATTGTTTTTATTTTATCATTAAAAAAAGCCTTTTTTGTTTCTGATAGCAAATCTAAATCAATAGCATAAGGTGTGAGTCGTTGATCAGCTGTATCCTGTCTTAGTTGTAGCCGATATTCTGCTCGAGATGTAAACATTCGATAAGGTTCGTTTGTTCCTTGGGTAATTAAATCGTCAATCAATACACCAATATAAGATTCAGCTCTTTTTAAAATAAGAGGTTGCGCTTTTTCTATTGATAAAAAGGCATTAATACCTGCCAGTAATCCTTGTGCAGCAGCTTCTTCATACCCGCTGGTTCCATTGGTTTGGCCAGCAATAAAGAGTCCCCTGATTTTTTTGGTTTCTAATGAAGGAAAAAGCTGTAATGGATTTATAAAATCATATTCAACAGCATATGCCGGGCGCAATACTTCTATGGATTCAAAACCAACTATGGTCTTGAGAAAGTCTAATTGCACATCTTCTGGTAAGGAAGAGGATAAACCATTTAAATAAATTTCATCAGTATATAATCCTTCTGGTTCAATAAATATCTGGTGACGTTCTTTCTCTGGGAATTTTTTTACTTTATCTTCAATAGAAGGGCAATAGCGCGGACCAATACCTTTAATTTTGCCACTGAAAAGTGGGGAACGATGAAAATTATCACGGATAACTTGATGGGTTTTTTTGTTCGTATAAGTGATAAAACAGGGATGATTAGGGCGATCCACTGTTCCGTAATGAAAATTAGAAAAGTGTAACATTTCTAAATCACCGATTTGTTTTTCTAAAACATCAAAGTTTATACTTCTTTTAGCAACCCTTGCAGGAGTACCGGTTTTTAAACGGCCCAATTCAATACCATGCCGAATTAAATTTTCTGATAAGCCTAATACAGCAGGTTCATCAATACGTCCATTTTCCGCTTGATATTCTCCAATATGTATTTTACCCTGCATAAAAGTTCCTGTAGTTAAAACAACAGCATTGGCAAAGATCTGATTTCCTCTTCTGGTTGTTACACCTATGACTTTATTTTTTTCCACAATGAGATCAATAACAGTATCTTGAAATAAATCAAGATGGGCTAACTTTTCCAGTGTCTTTTTGATAAATACATGATAATCAAGCTTATCTGCTTGTGCACGCATAGCTTGAACAGCTGGGCCTTTTTTTGTATTCAGCATCCTGAACTGGATCATAGTATGATCGATGATTTTGCCCATAAGTCCGCCCAAGGCATCAATTTCTCGAACTAAGTGGCCCTTGGCAATCCCGCCTATTGAAGGGTTACAACTCATTTTTGCCACAGTATCTAAGTTTTGGGTAATGAGAATCGTTTTATAACCTTTTTTGGCAGCTATATGAGCGGCTTCACATCCGGCATGACCTGCACCAATTACAATAATATCATAGTCTTTTCTTAACATCTTAAATCCGCATTTTTTATTTGAATTATTATTATTTTTTATAATATGGCTTTAAAAACTGAAGTATTGGTCTGCATATTACTATTAATATGCAAATTAGTAAAGATGATTATAGGATTGAGAGTAACCAGGGGTGTTTCCTGGGAAATATAATATCGCTGTTGTTAAATAAAAGCCTTAGTATGAGTATGAGAAGAGAATCACAGATTTTAAGTACAGGATTTTTTGTTGAAATTATTTTGCAGAACAGGATTTTATATTTGCTACCGGTGTTCATTATCAAAGAAAATCCTTCTTCTCTTTCAATTTGTATTTATCCGCGTTTTTCAGGATTCATCCGTGAACGTTTCAATTTCTCCGAAAAACCGATAGATTCCAATTGAGATGTTTAAAGAACAACTTTACAGATAAATAAGAAAATATTATAATTTTAATGAATCATACTCTGAACATAATAATGCGATATTTATGTAAATCAATTGACTTTCATCAATATAGTTAGTATTTTATGGTAAATGTTAAAATTGGAGTTTTATATGGACGGAATCGGCTGGACATACTCAGAAAAAGTGAAACAACACTTTATGAATCCAAAAAATGTCTTAGAAGTCAGCGAGGAAGAATATCAGGCAGATGGAATAGGATTTGTTGGATCACCAGCTTGTGGTGATATGATGAAAATATATATAAAAGTCAAAGATGACAAAATTATTGATTTAAAATGGAAAACTTTCGGCTGTGCCAGTGCAATTGGTTCAACTTCCATGTTAAGTGAAATGGTGACCAGGGAAGGGGGAATGACTTTAGAGGAAGCAGCTAAAATCACTCCTGATGATATTATTAAAGAGTTAGGTGGTTTACCATCCAATAAAATTCATTGTTCTGTTCTTGGTGACAAAGCTTTAAGAGAAGCTGTTAAAGATTTTTACCAAAAAACTGGACAATTAGATAAGATAAGAGCTGACAAAGAAGCTCGAATTGTTTGCCATTGCCTGGATGTTACAGAAGAAGATATCAAAATGGAAGTGCTGGAAGGGGTAAAAGATTTTGAAAATCTTCAGAAAAGAACAAAGGTCGGTACTGGTTGTGGAAAATGTATTGATGAAGTAAAAGAATTACTGGAAAAATATGTAAAACAGTATTATAAAGAAGAAATTTATACAGGAGATTAATTTATGATATATCTGGATAATAACGCTACCACTCCTTTGCATCCAGAGGTAAAGAAAAAAATTATTGAAACACTGGATTATTATGGAAATCCCAGTTCTGCACACCAATTAGGAAGAGAAACCAGAAACTTGTTGGAAACATCCAGAGCAGAAATTGCCAGTTTTTTAAATTGCGATCCGGAAGAAATCATCTTTACAGCAGGAGGATCTGAAGCAAATAATACCATTTTAAAAAGTGTTGCTACTTGTTGTCATGTTTCTTCCCATCGAAATCATGTTATTACCACAAATATTGAACATCCATCTGTATTAAACACTATGAAATGTCTTGAAGATCAAAATGTTGAAGTAACTTATTTAGATATTGATCAATATGGAATAGTGAATCCAGAAGAATTGCGTAAAGCAATTAAACCTGAAACATCTCTGATTTCTATCATGTATGCTAATAATGAGATTGGTACAATCCAACCAATAGAAGAGCTGGTAGCTATTGCCAAAGAGAAGAATATTCCCTTCCATACAGATGCTGTTCAAGCAATTGGAAAAATACCTATTGATTTAGCGAAACTTCCTGTTGATTACCTTTCTTTATCTGGCCATAAAATCTATGCGCCAAAGGGTATTGGAGTTTTATTTAAAAGAAGGGGAACAAAAAAAATCTGTCCTTTAATTTCAGGTGGTCATCAAGAGAACTCCATGCGTGCAGGAACGGAAAATATAATCGGAATCATTGGATTAGGAGAAGCATTCCGTCAATTACGGATGGAAATGCAGGATGAGGTAAATAGAATGGAATACCTTCGGAATAAATTAGAAAAAGGAATTATAGAGAATATTCCTAATGTAAGAATAAATGGTCATCCAGATAAAAGATTGCCCAGCACCCTCAATGTTTCCTTTAATAATATTGAAGGAGAATCAATTCTTTTACGTTTGGATTTATATGGTATTACTGTTTCAACTGGTAGTGCCTGCTCCACTGGTTCTTTAGAGCCCAGTCATGTGATAATGGCTTTAAAGGTAGATCCGGAAGTTGCCCATAGTTCGGTACGCTTTTCTTTAGGCAGAGAAAATACAGAGGCTGATATTGATAAAACATTAGAAAGTTTGAACGAAGTAGTCAGCTTTTTACGAAAACTTAGTCCGGTATTTTAGACTGCATGATATTGCGTAAAATATTACCTTTACTAATAAGTATCTTTCTATTATCAGCCTGTGTCTCCTTAAAAACAAAAGAGAATA
>JAKSBL010000377.1 GCA_022361115.1 Spirochaetota bacterium
GCAATTTCAAGATTGACTTTGTGTTCCAGGTTATCTGAAGGATCGAGACCATTATTTTTAATGATTGCAGTAAAGGTTACATGATCTCCGGCTTTGGGGCTGGCTGGATTTGTAATGACATCATGAACCACTAAATCCGGGCCTGGTTTTCGAAAAACATCCAGTTGGCTTTCCAGGGTATTATTTTCTTCAATTAATTCTGTTGCATTATCCATTACATCTACCTGGGCCCTGATTTCATGGATACCTGGTGTTGCCACCCAGGGCACAGGTGCTGCTAAATTGATGAAATTACCTTTCGCTAAATAAGTAACACTATTTGATTCACCCATTAATTCACCGTCGATATAAAATGTAACAGTTACACTATTGATTAAATCAGCCGTTCCATTGTTTTGGATATTAGCATTCAAGACAACTAGATCGCCTTCAATTATTGGATCACTATTAGAATGACTGATACTGGAAACAACTAAGTCCGGTTTTAATTCAGTAGTCAGGGATACATCAATATAATCCAGGTTGATATTACCTGTGTCATCTGCATCAAATTTATACATTACCTGGTGATTACCTGCAGTCAGATAAAAAAGCTCTTTTTTTGTACTCCAGGCTTGCCAGGAACCCAGGTTAGGTAGGGATGTTTGTTTCATATCCTGTCCATCTATATAAATGCTCAAGGTACGGTCATCTCCCATTCCATTTCCATACCCCAGGATAAGATCATAAAAACCAGCAGTTTCAATATAAACATCAAAGGTGGCCGATGGATTACCAGTTGCCTGCCAGTATCCCCCCAGATATCCGGTATGGCTGAAACCTGCATGTTCGCTTTCAATTTGTGCAGTTCCTCCAAGAATAGCATTTTCGGCTTCATAACGGTTGCTGCCGCTGCTGTCATTGTAAGTTGCTTCAATAGAAATATCAAAACCAGGCATGGTTACATGAGTTGAAGTCAAATCAGGATTAGCCAAATGTTCAGTATTGCCAATCCATTGGTCAAATATCTTACCAGCAGGTGGAGCATTGGCAGTTACAGGTATGATTGCGCTTTCTGTATATGTTCCGCTGCCGCTGCCGTTTATAACTTGGAGAGTATATTTTTCGACCGGTACAGCATAATCAAACTTAAGGTAATTGAAATTATAATCTCCTCCATTTACTGATTCTACCTTCAATATCAGGTCATCGCCGCCTGATAAATAAATACCATATAATTTTAAATCAATATAATTCTGCCATCCGCCAGTGTTTCCGACATTAAAAGTTCCTAATAACTGGTTATCTAAATAAACACTTAAATCACCGATCTCACTGCCGTCCGAAGCTACCCTTGCAGTAATATCATAGTTGTTTTCAACTACATCTACTGAATAAACCATCCATTCACCATCTCTGATCCAGCCCACATTAAATCCGCCACCTATGTCTGAACAAATTTGGATATCAACATCATCTTGTCGATAGGCACCACCGCTGTTACCCAGAGAAGTATCATGATAAGCTGTCCCTTCAACTCCATGATCATAATCTTCTGCCTGGATAATTTGCCCATCATCAATCACCAGGTTAGTACTATTTTGAGCTCCCCAGACTTCAAACTCTGCTAGCTGTCCAGCATTGGCACTGCTATTATAAGTAAAAACTAATCTGACAAAGCTTACATTTGAAATAACAGGAATGCTCACCTGGTTGCCGGTTGCCGGATCAAAGTAATAATCATTTTCTGCCTTTAAAGTGGCAAAATCTGTTCCATTCGTACTTCCCAGAATTTCTATAGTTTGTGTTCTGGCTTCCCAGATACTATCAGGATTCAATTTCAAAACAATTGTTGTAATATTTGCAATAATTCCCAGATCAACGGTAACTATATCTGAAGCCGAATCATTATCTCCTTCCCAATAAGAATAGACATTACCATCATTTACATTCCATGAACCGAAATCGTGAATATGGCCATTTTCAATAACTCTCCGTCCTAATGCTAAATTGGCTTCCTGGCCCACCAATAACCCAGGAAACAAAAAAGCTGCAAAAAATAGCAGGAGAATAATTATATAATAATGACTCAACCACAACTTTTTTTTCATTCTCTTTTGCATAAATTTTCTCCTTGAAAAACAAATTTAAAACTGTTTTGAATTAGTACTTTACTTAAAAGACTAAAAAAGTTTTCCTTTGATTAATGAATGATCAAATCGCTCTAGTGGAAAACAAGCTAAAATATTTAATAGTGTGCACGACTATCAAATTATCCAAAAAAATGAATAAAAATAAATTACGCAAGTTAAACGTTTAACCTTTTTAGTAAACTACTATTTAAGTCAGTTTTGATTCTTTGTCCATAATAGGATAAAATAGCTTATATGTCAATAGGAAAGATTAAAAAAGGAAATATTGTAGTTTTTTTATTTATATTTTATAAAACAGAAGTAATGCGATTAACTTTTCTAGATTAATATTTAAAAATTTTGATAACAGGATAGGCACGGGTACCACTGTTTACAGGAAAAAGGTCTGAAATATTTGTGTTTACATTAACAATCTCAAAAAATAATCATATAGCAGAGATTTACCCCACAATTTCCATGTGTTTCTAAGAAACATTCCATAAAAAAAATGAAACACTGATGGATGATTACACTTTACACCCTGCTCTTGCGGCTTCCCATCCAACTAAAGCTTTTTTTCTTGCACTCCCCCAGCGATACTGATGGATTTTTCCGGAACTTGAAATCACTCTATGACATGGAATTAAATAAGCAATTGGATTGACTGCGATGGCTTTAGCGACTGCTCTATATGCCCTTGGCTGTCCTATATAGGAAGCAACATCTTTGTAACTTACCACCCAGCCTTCCGGAATCCTCAGCAATGCTTTCCACACATTTATTTGAAAGTTTGTACCTTTTAGATACAAATGAAATGGACCTGGATTTTTATTATTGTTTGTGAATATATCTTCAGCAACTAAGTTGACAGCATGAAGGTTTTCATTAAAATCAGCTCCAGGCCAGGTCTCAAAAAGCATATTTAATGCATTGGAGCAGTCATCGCCTGCTATAAATCCAAGATGACAAATACCGCGTTTGGTTGTGGCTATTAAATATTTACCGAAGGGAGACCATTTGAAGCCATAGTAAATTTTCACTCCCTCACCATGGTTTTTAAATTCACCTGGAGTCATTGCATCAAAGGTAACAAATAAGTCATGAAGACGACTGGGGGCTGACAAACCTGCTGCAAAAGCAGCATCAAGCAGACTGCTTGCATTGGTTAGTTTCTGCTTTGTATAATCCAGTGTCATAAACTGTTGAAACTGAATTGGGCTGATTCCTGCCCACCGTTTAAACAAACGATTAAAATGGTATTTACTAAGGTTTATGTGTTCAGCAATTTCCTCCAATGTTGGATGTGAAGTGAAATTTGATTCAAGATATTGAATGGCTTTTTCAATCCTTTTATAATCCACTGACTGCTGCATGCTATTACTTGAGTACATAATTCATCCTGTATCGTTAAATACTTATATTTAAATTATTTTAATAACAACTTACGAAATACTTCTACTGTCTTTTTTACATCATTATCATTTGTCCGCCAGTTTACAACACTTACGCGCATTGCCAAATTGTTTTCCCAGGTAGTTGGAGAAAAAAAGGCAACTCCTGACTCATTTACTGCATCAATTATTTTCTGCGTTTTAATATCGTGATCTTTATCCTTTGCATTAGGTTTTAGGTCCTTAAATCTTACCAATCCCTGGTTTAGTTCTGAAACCCATACTATTTCAGCACCTGGCAATTTTCCAATTTCTTCAACAATCATTTTGCAATAACCGCATGTCCTGGCAATTAAATCAGAAAGACCTTCTTTTCCTAGTTCTCTTAAAGCGGCATAAACAGGTACCCCGCGAGCCCTTCTGGACCATTCCGGATTCCAGTCTATTTGATCTCTTGCCACTTTGTCGGAGGCTATGTAAGATGCTTGTATGGTCATTGCTTCTCTATGCGAATCCCTATCTTTTATTATAGCAAATCCGCAATCAAAAGGTACATTCAGCCATTTGTGGGCATCCGTTGCCCAGCTATCTGCCAATTCGATCCCCTCGGTTAGATGTTTTTTTTGGGGATTTGCACGAGCAAAAAGCCCAAAAGCACCGTCAACATGAACCCAGGCACCATGCTGTTTAGCAATTGGAATTAATTCAGAAAATGAATCGTAAGCCGCAATATTAAGATCTGCTGCATCAAGTACAACGATTACCGGCCCTTTTGAGCTGCCTAGAGATTTTTCAAATTCTGAAAGGATGATTTCACCATGGGCGTTAGTTTTTATTGCAGACAGTGACTTGTTGCCTAGCCCAAGATAACGTACTGCACGGTCGACAGATCCATGCCTCTGCTGACTGGTAATGACCTTAATTGGGGGAGCACCAAAAAGACCATCTTTGGATACAAACCACCCGACATCTTTTAAGACTCTATTTCTTGCTGCTGAGAGGCAGGTGAAATGTGCTAATTGACAGCCTGTGGTAAAGGCGATGGAACTCTCTCTTGGTAAATCCAGTATTTCCAGTAACCATTCTCCTGCTGCTGCTTCCATTATACTTGTAGCTGGACTGCAAGCATATAATGCAGAATTTTGATCCCAGCTGCTTACGAGCCAATCTGATGCTAAGGCTGAAGGAAGTGCTCCTCCAACGACCCAGGCAAAAAATCTACCGCCAGCATTCCCCAGCAGGCCGCCCTTTGTAGATTCAATTATATGGGTAACTACCTCGCTTGATGAGATAGATGATTTATTTAAAGGTATTTTGATTTTCTCCTTAAGTTCATCATATGTTAAAGTCGAATTTACCGGCCGGTTGTCAATTTCATTTAGCCATTTTTTTGCCTCTGTAAAAGCAATTTCCAGTGCAGAATAATCATATTTCATGATCTTTCATTCTCCTTTTTTGTATGTCATTCTAATAAAAGTATACCTATATAAAATGATTTTTTCCACCCGAATCTTGCTATTAGGTGCAATTAATTTATAATTTTTTTGAGGGTATCTTTGAGATAAAAATCAGGCAGTCGTTTTTGTTATCAATGGAGGAGCACCTTTGTTTTTCAAGTGATTGATTATTTTCTTTATTTCTCTCTCAGCCTGTATAATAGCAATAACTTTTTTAATGACAGGATGGGCACAGGTACCACTGTTTACAGGAAAGATGTAAAAGTTAAGGAATAAGGGGCTGTCAGTTTCACTGATAGCCCTTATGTTCAGACAACTAGATTTTCAACTTTCTTTAAAAATGAAACGCGTCTTTCTTTTTTTCCATGTGCCGTATAGTCATTGTTAATCCATTTTCTGGTTTTAATGCCAAAATCTTTTAGAGTTGTATTCACAAACATCTTTTTTATTGGATTGCCCACAAATAACTTCATATACCATCCGGGAAATTCAGATGTTGTTATAACTGTGGCTTTTTTAATATGCCTTAGTAATCCTTTTAAACCTGTACTGGTTTCCTGGTAAGCAAAGTTTTTTAACATGACTTTATCAATAAAACCTTTTAAAATAGCTGGTAACTCATACCACCAAACCGGAAAAATAAAAATAATATCATCTGTCTCTTTTAACATATCTTGATATTTGATGACCATTTCATCTTTTGTTTTTCCTTTTGAATAGAGAGCCAAATCTTCTTCTCGAAGAACAGGGTTGAATTTATCTTTGTTTAAGTCAATAATCTGATAACTCTTACCTCTGCTTTTTAATTTTTTTTCGACAGTTTCCAAAATAGATTTGTTGAAGCTGCCATGCCACGGATGAGCAAATATAATGGTTGTTTTCATGTTCTTTCCTTTAAAATATGACCGATTGATCGGTCAATATGATTTTTAAAAAAAATGCAAATTGAAATAAAATTTGATTATTGGCTATCTCTTATCGCATTTATATACATTTGGGATTTAATTGCCCACAAACGTTTAAACTTTTTTGAGTCTTGATCAATTAAATAAGTGTTTACCAAACTATCAATATCAATGGCAAGAGCCTCAGCCAAGTCATTGGAAATTTTAATGGATTCGGCATGAAAAATAATATTTTTAATATATTTTATGGTGTCTTTCTTTTGATTGATTAGCATGTCCTTGTATTGTTCATAAAAAACTCTTTCATTACAAAAAGAGTACATGACCTGGTAGTACTTGGATGTTTTCTCATCCAAATTCAGAAAATGATCTCCAATAGATTTAAAAAGCAATTCTAATTTGTTGTACGAAGTTTTCAGCAATGTATCGGTCATGTGATTACATAAATCACATACAAGAGCCGACATAATATCTCCGACCGATGCATAATGATGAAACACATTGCTTTTGCTAATTCCGGCTTGTTCGGCAATTTTTTTTGTACTTATGCTGGAAATCCCTTCTTTTGATATTAAATCTATGGTTGCATTTAAAATTTTACTTTTGGTTTCATCGCCTTTTATTTTTCTTTGATCACTCATTTTAACCTCTTATGATACAATATATATAAAACTGATCGATCGGTCAAGTTTATTTGTGTGTTTTTTTTAAAAAAGAATCATACTCCGAGTCAGGTATCCGAGAATATCCTGGCATTAGTACTGATTAGTAAATTTTGCACTGCCTTACCTTTTTATCAACAAAAAAAAATCTTAGCA
>JAKSBL010000675.1 GCA_022361115.1 Spirochaetota bacterium
CAAAAAATTGCAAATTATAACATCTATTTATCTGGAGAATCATCCAGAGATGACTTTTACTTTCCTGCTCTTTTTTGTGATTTTATTAAATATGACAAGATGGCTGAATATGAAATAACAGAAGATTCAATTAAACGGGCAATATTCTTTAGTATTAAAGAAGAGGATATTTTAAAATATTTAAAAAAATATCATTTGAAACCGGCCAGTCACGTTTTAACCACTATTCATCAGTGGTATGATAAAAATGGCTCCTTTTACTATCTTGCAGGAACAGTATTTTTCAGTAATTCCCCAGAAAAAGGCAAAATTATATCTAAACTGATACATAACAAATTAATCAAAGCATTTGAAATAGAAGAAAATCGAGTATTTTTAATACCTGAAGAAGAAAAGGCTCAATTCTTTCAGTTTTTAGACAATTCGCATATTAATTATTATCAGAAAGAAATCAGTCAATCAAGTTCAATTGAGCAGCAAGCATCTATTGTCGATTTGCATTTTCTTTTAGATCAATAATCCAATTCATCTAGAGGATCACTTTTCTAAATTCACTTTTTCCCATAAGAATTTTGTGTAAAAATGGGCTGATTTTTTTTATTTCTGCTACCATGAAATCAGAGAGTCGACGGATATCCCATTGGGCATGCTGATCACTTCTTAATCGGATAATATGTGTTAATTCCCTAAAATTACATTTTAAAAGTATATTTTTTCTATGGCTATTAGAAAGGATATAATCAACAATATGAGGAAATCTTTCTTTAACTACAAGATAAAAGTGATTGATTTTTCCGATTTGTTTTAAAAACTCATCCTGAAGATTACAGTCAATAATAGATTGAGGAATGGTTACATTTTGATTAATTGAATAAGGACTGTCAATAATAGAAGCCATACGATGACGCTTCAGTTGTGCATAGGCAGTAGCAGATAAACATATTTGAAAAGTAAATTCCGTCATTTCAAACTCTCTCATTAAACTATCATATGATTCCATATTTTCAATTGCAGTTTGAAATAATTGTTTTTTTTGTTCTGCTGTTAAATTTTCAATTATTTTCTTTGCCGTATCAAAATTACAAAATCTTCTTTTTATGATCATTGCAATTAAAATATCATCTTCAAAATCTTTTTTATACTGAACCAGTTTAACTTCAGGTAGATCTTCATGTTGTGAGGCAGGTAATGAATTGATCAGCTGGTTTAAATTGAGTGAAGTTTTCTTTTCAAAGGCGGTGGCCTCTGTGTATTTAACCAGAGAGGGAGCTAATCCTTGTACTTGCATAAATAATTGTTCAGCCAGCTGCTTGAGTTCATTCAGGTTTGAGGCAGAGAGTTTTCGTAATAGTTTCTCCAGATTTCTGGCATTGATACTCATCCCCAATTGAGAGAGAGTGGAAAGGGGTAATATATATCTGGCGTCTTCTTTTGCCAGATTAACCAAATTTCGGTAATCTCTGGTATCTGGCTTTATTTGGGGATTGGCTTTTATAAAGTGCGGTACCAATTTTTCATGGAATTTCTGGTATGATTGAAATAAACTATTGGTTAAATCTTTGTACTCAGTAACCAACTCTGAATCCTGTTTTAATTCCTGTGGTATATAGTAATCAGTGTCAATCTGAATATAACGTTGTGATTTTTCTGTAAAAGACACTAACCTGGATTTTTCTAATTCTTCTGAAGCTAAACGGCTAATTCCAATAATATCGAAGTTAAAAAAAGCATGTTCTGCTATAGAAGAGTGTCCCATGTCATAGATAATTGATTGATTGGATTTTTGTGCTTTTTTTAATTCTTTACGGGCTTCTTCCCTCAGTTGATCGATATCCCTGGGGTCCCTGGAAATTCTGGCATAGGAAGCACTAAGTGTTTCAGGACTCCAACTTAATTGTTGAAGTTGTTGTAAAATCTGATCATCTGGATGTTCTAAGTATTTTTTTAGTAAGCGAATGTTGTCAACATCAATATTCATTCCAGCTAATGTAATTTTCATAATGACTTCCTATTCTATTGTATTAGATAAATCAATTTCTGGAAATGGATTTTGCCACTGCCAACCAGTTTTACCTGTTTCCCGATATCTTTCTAATCTGCGAATGGTGAGTTCTGCAAAGACCGGATCTAAATCAAAAGTATAACATTTTCTCTTTAATTTTTCACAGGAAATTAAGGTGGTTCCAGAATGAGCAAAAAAATCACAGACAATATCACCTGGCCTGCTGCTGGATTCGATTATTCTGTCGATTACTTTGATGGGTTTCTGAGCATAAGCGCCAGGTACGTTTTCTTCCATACGGTAAAAAACCTGTTGTATATCAACCCAGACATTACCTGGACGGATAGTGTCAGAACGGCTCCGTTCGAGATTATCTTTTTTTTCTCCACCAATTACTTTATAATACCCCTTAAGAATTTTAGGAATATCTGTATATTGAACAGTAAAATGTGGTTTCCCTTTTGTATAATAAAGGAGTTCCTGGCGGACACTCATCCAGTTTTTTTGAGTTCCATACCCGCGCTGATTACGCAGGGTAACAAAACTTCTGGATTTTAAATCCTTAAATTCTCGCATCATTATCATAAATTCAGGTAAAGGTTGAAAACCTTCGTTTTGATCCGCTCCTATCCAGATATACAAA
>JAKSBL010000565.1 GCA_022361115.1 Spirochaetota bacterium
AAAGAATTAATGTTGTTTCTTATTTTTATTCTTTATCTGTTGTTGAAATTTGTTTGGCAGATGCTTTGACATGAACAGAGTAGTTTTTAAGAATGGTTAACATATTAGCCATTTTTTTGTAAATCACAACCATATCCTCTTCAAAACTAGCTGAAAATTCCCAGTTAAGTTTATGGAGATTTACTATAATTTGGGGATTTTTTTGTTTATTGTCTTCCAGTAATTCTCTGACATTTTTACCTAATTGGAGTATTAAACTTTGAGAAGCCTGAATGATTTTCGCTGCTTCTTTATCCATGGTATCTATGAGTTTTAACATTAAAGATTTTGCATTTGCATTATGCTTTGTTAATCCTGCTAATCTTTTCATTTCCCGGCCATAGACACTCTCATCAGCACATTTTTCATCAAATTGCACAATACTGTCAGCTATCTGATTAATCTTATCTAATAAACCAGAATATTCTGATGATTTTTCATGAGAAACCCAGGCTCCCTTAATAATTAAAAAATCCACCCTGGGTTTAATTTCTCCTTTACAAATATCCAGTAAAAATGCCTTTAAATAGTTAAGGGGATCAATATACTTGAGGTTCATCATTACACCTTTATTCTTTAACAAGTCATTCATTTTCTCAGAATAGTGTTTCATCCGAACCACAATTTCAGTATTAAATATTTCAATCAAAATTTTACTGATTTTTTCTTTTTTAATTTTTGCTAAAACTTGATCAACTGTTTTTTTAACTTCTCCCTGCACTTTCATGACATGATCACGAACAATCTTTTCGTGGGAACTGAAGTTTTTTGGTTTAAAGTAGGGATCTTTGGAAATTAATTGAATCACTTTTGTCAGATACTCATCTTCTTTTAAGAATCGCAGATAATTGATAAGTTTTTTAAGGAGGTCACCTAATCCTGGGTCACCAGAAACAGATTTGACATATTCATAGGTTTCCTTATAATCATCATCGAGATTGATGCTGTGTAAATAATCATTTATATTAATTAAATCTTCCACTAAATACTTACCAGATAAGGATTCGAAGCTGGGTTTATAATTAAAGTTATCTTCAGTTACTCCTGAATCAAATTTATGAATGACATAATACCAGTCAAAAGAAATCAAATTTGATAAATTAGCTATCTGATTGTAAGTTCGATTTACTTTATTAGCCATTTTTGCATCAAAAGATTTAATATAACTATTGAGGTTTTTTTTAATAGTATTTACTGCTTTGGTTGAATCATTTGCTGCTATTAAAAATTCTTCAATTTTTTCCCGTTCCAGTTCTGTTTTTAATTGTCGTTGTTGACTATTGATACAGGAATCAAATAAATAAATTTTTATAGATCCAGACCGATTTTTAATATCAAAGAAATTAGCCAGATTTTGAGATTTTCTAAAAATATCATATACATATTTTGCGAAGGGAATTAAAACCAGATCTTTTTTAAAATTATAAAACTTATTTTTTGTCTGGTTAATTTGTCTGGCTATGGCCTTTAATTTCTTTTGCTTGATTCTTTCATCTGATCCAACACCTGTAATGAGTTCCATGATTTTATCAATAAAACTAAGAGTCACTTCATTGTTTTGTGTAGGTGTTTTGTTATCAGAAGAAACATTCATGTGACAAACCTCTATCTGAATTCCATTTTAATCAATTGTATTTTGTTTAAATCAATTTTATCTTCCATATTTAGAGATAAATTAATTTTTTTTGTTATTATCAAAACTTCCTGATATTTTATCTCATCATGGTTAATACCTAAATTATATATCAAAACCCTTGAAAATGAAAGACTAATTTGTCAATTTGAAAATTCTGAATTTATTCTGAATCATAATTGATATAAGTTTTAATATCATATCCGGCTAATACTTTATCATAATTCAAAAAGGGTAATCCAATTACCCCAAAAAATCCAGCTACTTTGGCTCCAGTTTTTTCTATTAAATTTGCACAGGTTTTTAAGGTTCCTCCGGTAGCAATCAGGTCATCAATTACCAGGATATTATCCCCTTTTTGAATGTCATCTTGATGAATTTCTAAAGTAGCTTCCCCGTATTCTAAAGAATAACTTTCAGATATCGTTTGACCCGGCAACTTACCCGGTTTTCGTGCTAAAACAATGGGTATATTTAATTGATAGGCTAAAGCAGAAGCAAAAATAAATCCTCTGGATTCTACTGCAAGTAGTTTATCTATATGTTTATCCTTGTAATTTTCTACGGCTTGATCGATGACCCATTTAAATGCTTCTGGATTTAAAAGTATGCTGGTTATATCATAAAATAAAATCCCTTTTTTAGGAAAATCAGGAATTTTTCTAATAGCTGCATCTAAGTCAAAATCTTTCATGAAAATCTCCTATTTATTAATTTAGCAGATATGATAGTATCATAAAAAAAAAATAAATAAAAGAGCCTCCTGCAAAAATCAGGAATGCTCTTTGGTGTTTGTATTAGATTTTAAATAAAAAGGTATTTTGCTTAAATATTGTTGAAGACACTCAATGATATATTATATTCTGTTTTGCTAGTGAGTGATTCGAAAGGTCTTATCATTCTGATTTATAGATGCTTCTGAGATTAATATATTTTCTACATGAGACATGGAGGGGCCTTTTAATAATACTGAATAAAAGTTTTGTAATTGTTGGGGAGTTCCAATTGCATAAACCTCTACATTTCCATTGTAGAGGTTTTTTACATAGCCATAAACTCCAATACGATTGGCTTGTTTTTGAGTATAATACCGGTAACCGACTCCCTGGACTCGGCCGATTACAGTCATTATTTTTGCAGTTTTCATTCTACTGTCACTGATTTTGCTAGATTGCGGGGCTTATCAACATCTCGACCTAAAATCTTTGCAATATAATAGGCTAAGAGCTGTAAAGGAATAATGGTGATTAATGGAGAAAATAAATAGTCAACTTCTGGTATTTCAATGTAATCATCTACCAGACTTTTTACTCTTTCATCTCCTTCGTTACAGATAGCTAAGATCTGTCCGCCTCTTGCTTTAATTTCTTCTATATTTGAGAGAGTTTTCTGATAGAGGTGGTCCTGAGGAATAATAAAAACAACCGGAGTCTGATCATCAATCAAAGCGATCGGGCCATGTTTAATTTCACCAGCTGCCACACCCTCTGCATGAAGATAGCTGATTTCTTTTAATTTTAAAGCAGCTTCTAGAGCAACTGGATAACTTAAGCCCCTTCCTAAAAAGAGAAAATGATCCAATTTTGCATATTTTTCAGCTAGTTTTTTGATTTTATCAGCCTTTGTTAAAACCTTTTCTACTTTTGCCGGGATCATGGTCAATTCTTTTACCAGTTTTTCTCCAATGTAATTGCTCAGGTCTTTCATTCTTCCCATTAATAAGGCAAAAAGGAAAAAAACAGTGATTTGGGAAGTAAAGGCTTTGGTTGAAGCAACTGCAATTTCTGG
>JAKSBL010000288.1 GCA_022361115.1 Spirochaetota bacterium
AATTTTAAAAATTTATTTGATAAATATAGTATATTAACTATTGCATCTCTTTTATTGGGATCACGGTTCATATCAAAATTATTTAAGTTGATAACTAAAGAAGGATAATATTCAAATGTGTGGATTAATTGCATATTTTGGTTTGTTAAATGGACCTCCTATTGAGAAATCATTATTTAAGAAAATGAATGACCATCATATACACCGAGGCCCTGATTATGGAGAAGAAGTATATTTAAATAATAATAAAATTGGTTTGGGTCACCGCAGATTGTCAATTATAGATCTTGACAAGCGCGCTAATCAACCTATGTGTACTCCCGACAAAAAACACTGGATAGTGTTCAATGGTGAAATCTATAATTTTCTTGCTTTAAAAAAAGAATTAATTAATTTAGGAGTGCAATTTACTACAACTTCTGATTCTGAAGTACTTCTATGGGCGCTAGTAACATTCAAAGAAAAAGCCTTAGAAAAAATTGAAGGTATGTTTGCATTTGTTTATATTGACTTAAATGAACATATTGGAATTGCAGCTAGAGACAGAGTTGGTATAAAACCACTTTGCTATTTCATCAATGAAAAAACCCTTTCCTTTTCTTCAACCATAACTCCTTTCACTTTTCTTCCCTCTTTTGAAACTGAAATCGATCCCATTGCTAAATTTGAAATGCTTACTGCAAAATTTATTTCTGCACCAAGAAGTATTTATAAATCCATTTATAAAGTTTTACCAGGAGAATATATTAAATTTCATCTATTTAAAGGTCAACTATCTAAAAAACAATATTGGACTCCCTTAACATATTTACAAAACCAATCCATTCACAATAGTGACTTTAAATCAGAGAAAGACTATTTAAATTTTCTTAAAAATGCTTTGCATACATCTATCAACAAACAAATGGTTGCAGATGTTCCAATTGGAACCTTCTTATCTGGTGGAATTGACTCTTCATTGGTTACTTCTATCATGTCAAAAATCTCTCCTCAAAAAATTAACACCTATTGTGTGGGCTTCCATGAAAAAGAATATGATGAATCAAAATGGGCTGAAAAAATAGCTAATCACCTGGGAACAAATCATAGAACGTTTTATATAACCCCAGATCAAGTTATTGAGTCATTAAAAAATATTTCCAACCATTATGATGAACCTTTTGGTGATAGTTCCAGTATACCAACTTTTTTATTGAGCCAATTAGTGAGAAAGCAAGTGAAAGTAATATTATCAGGTGACGGAGGAGATGAACAATTTTTTGGATATAAAAGATATAGTAATATCGCCAAGTATTACCCTCTCTCAAAGCTGATTCCAAGTTCATTAAGAAAATTGATTTACAAATTCACAAATCAACCTCTACGGTCATCATTTTTACATGCCATGACCGCATTATTTGGATATGATTTGAAAGAAAACACCTACCCTCATTATTTGTATGAAAACCTAATAACTTTAACTGAATTAATTAATGGAGGAGATCGGGATTTCTTTAAACAAACAGGTTTATACAATAAAAATCAACTAGGATATCAATATGGAAATAAAAACATTATAAATAGTATAATGATTACTGATTTGATAAATTATCTACCTGATGATTGCTTGACAAAAGTAGATCGAGCATCTATGGCACATTCACTGGAAGTACGAGTACCTTTATTGGATGAAGATGTTCTAAGAGTTAGTTTAAAAATTCCATTGAAATATAAATACAAAAATGGTAATAACAAGTATATTCTTAAAAAATTATTAACAGAATATTTACCAATAGAATATATCGAAAGACCAAAAATGGGCTTTGGTGTTCCTCTTAATAAATGGTTATTTAATGAGTTGAATGATTTTACTATGGATTTATTATCGAATAATAATTTAGTTAGTGCTGGTTTTGACCCTGTTGGAGTACAGAAAATAATAAATCATCATAAATCAGGTAAAAAAGATCACCAGTACTTTTTATGGCCTTTGTGTGCTTATATGAGTTGGTATATAAATTCAAAGTAATGTTAGATAATTGATCAAAAATTTGGTTGAGAACCACAAAAAGTCATAAAAAAATTAGCTCTTTTTATATTTTAGATTTAATTTTTCTTTACTTTCAAAAAAGAAATCTTGATATTCTTTAATAATCTCTATTTCTTCATCAAACAAATCATGATTTTTTCTATTAACAACTGTCGTATCAATTCCTTTTTTTGGTTCAAAACTTGAATCAGAATATATTGATTTAGAATTGAAAGTAGGTTTTAATAAAATCGAATTCCATTCTAGATTTAAAATATCACATAAATATTTTAAAACTATTTCTGTTGAATTAACTAAGTCCTCAAAAAAAATCAGTATTACTTTATCATCTTTTTTACTAAGTTCAATACTAGATAAAGCAGATTGTTTCCATAATTTTAATGATTCATTAATACCTAATTTATAATATCCATGTTTTTTAGCTGATGCATACCAATCTAATGGATTTCTAATCATAGTAATAAGAAATCCTTTTGGATAATCCCTAAAAAAACTGGCTACACTTTCATTATACATGTTTAAGCGAGGTATAAAGGCAAAAATATATTTATTAAATTGATAGAGATTTTGATAATCAATCCATGCATTAAAAAAAGCAGTCATATAAATATTTAAATAATCTCTTTGAGTACTAGTATCTTCATTTAATTGTCTTAAAGAACTAAAAAAAATATCTTTATGTAATTTAAGATCAAAAAAAAATGGATAGGTTTCATCTTTTTTTTTTCTAGAATACTTTGAATATCCTCCTACGATATACTTTTTAATAAATGCTAAATCATCTTTCCATAATGAATAAAAGATTTTTTGAGAATCATCCCCAAAGCTAGAGATATCTGGCCAATTCCACTTCTCAGGAATTCCCCAATGCAATTCATTAGGATATGATAAACATTGATGATGACCATCAAACAATTGACTTAACAAAGTACCACCAGATCTTTGAATTTGAGAGATTAGTATCATGGGATTATTTACTTCACTAAGAGATGATTTTCTTAATTTTAATCTATTTTTTTTACTTATTTCTAGAATTTTGATCATATTTTGCATTTTTACAAAAATATTTTTTATTTCATTACCTAGCATATTTACTCCAATTAAGACTGGGCTTCTTTTTTACTCATTTTTGAT
>JAKSBL010000517.1 GCA_022361115.1 Spirochaetota bacterium
AAAATTGATAAAAATATTGATGTTCCATCATATCGTCAGTTGATTGAACAGCTGATCAAACTAGTACAGGAAAAAAAACTATCTCCTGGAGATAAATTGCCTGCAGAAAGAGAGTTGGCTGAAAAACTGGGGATAGCTCGTGGGACCATTAAAAAGGCTTATGAAGAACTACTGAGATTAGATATGGTCGAAGCAGTGCAGGGAAAAGGAACTTTTGTTTCTTTGAAACAAAATATCATCCATAGTAGTCGGATGGAGCAAGCCTTAAGTATTATTAATCAGACATTGGTTCAACTTCAAGACTTAGACTTTTCACTACAGGAAATCAGTAATTTAATAGACATTAAAATTATGGAGAGAGAAGAAATTTTAGATAATCTCCATATTGCAGCAATTGATTGCAATCCAGAAGCACTAGATATTTATGAAAATCAGCTGTTGTTTATTTCCAGAGTAAAAATCCGTAAGTATTTATTGGATAATTTAGCAAGAGACACATCGTTAGAAAAAACTTTTAACCATTATGCATTAATACTAACCACTTCCAACCATTACCAAGAACTGAAATTATTACTACCGAATGAAGAAGATAAACTCATTCAATTAGCTGTTTCCCCCAGTCAATCGACTATTATCCAGCTAGCTTCAATCAGCAATCAGAAAAAAATCGGTATTTTATGTGAAAGTGAAAAATTCTACCGTATCATTCATCATCATTTAGAGAATTTAAATTTTATCTCAGCCAATATTGAAGTGTCTTTTTTTAATCACAAAATGAATAATGACCAATTTATTGCTCAACAGGACATATTAATTATCCCTCCGGGCTATTCATTTGACCAGTTAGTGGATCAAACCTCTGTATTCCAACAGTTTCGTCAAAAAGGTGGAAAAATAATTCGCTTTGATTATCAAATAGAAAGAGGGTCATTATTATATATCGAAGAAAGAATAAAACAATTAAAGAATCAAACTTAAAAAGGAAAAGGAAGATATATGCCAAATAATAAAATAATCCTGGGAGTGATTGGTGCAGACTGTCATTCTGTGGGGAATAAAATTTTGGATGCTTATTTTACAGAAACAGGTTTTGAAGTGATTAATCTGGGAGTCATGGTTAGCCAAGAGGAATTTATTGATGCAGCTATTGAATCAGCAGCCCAGGCAATCCTAGTATCTTCACTTTATGGTCATGGAGAAATTGATTGTGAAGGGATGCGAGATAAGTGTATCGAAAAAGGATTGGATGATATCATTCTCTATGTGGGAGGTAATCTGGTAGTCGGTAAAACCCCTTTTTCTGAAGTGGAAAAAAAATTTAAAGCCATGGGATTTGACCGGGTTTTTAAACCAGATATTGATTTAGCAGAAGTAGTTAAAAACCTGAAGGAAGATATAACAAATAAATAATTATGAAAAAATTGGTTTCTATTGACATTGGATCAACATATACAAAAGGAATTCTTCTACAATTAGATCAGGGAAGAGCTAGTATTCTTCAGAAAAAAAATGTTCCTACTTCTATTGCTGATTTAGGGCAGGGCTTTTTTGAAGTTTATCATACATTGGTTGAAGAAAAAAGTGAGAATTCTGAAATTGAAGTTTATTTTTCTTCATCTGCAAAAGGTGGCTTATCCATTGCAGCAATTGGCATTGTCCCAG
>JAKSBL010000091.1 GCA_022361115.1 Spirochaetota bacterium
AACAGGTAAAAAAGGAGCTATTGTAGTGGCAAATAAAATGAAAGAAAAAATCGAAGTTCTAAATATTTCTCATGAAAAATCACCAATCAATAACTCCATCACAGCCAGCTTTGGTATTGCTTTTGGTATTCCTCAAAACCACCTGGGAACCAGAGACTTATATCATAAAGCAGATATTGCCCTCTATAAATCCAAATCAAAAGGGCGTAACCGGATTACTACCTTAAGAGCCTTTTAACAATTAATAAAAAAGAGAGTTATCCCCCTTTTTTATTAATTTTACTCACTCCTCCCATAAAAGGAATCAGAACTTCTGGTATATCAACTGTTCCATCCTCATTCTGGTTATTTTCCAGTATGGAAATGATTACCCTTGGTACGGCTATGACTGTACCATTGAGCATGTGGACAAACTGATTTTTTCCATTTTCATCTTTATACCGAATATTTAAACGTCTGGACTGAAAATCGGTACAATTTGAAGTAGAAGTGATTTCACCATACTCTCCCCGTCCCGGCATCCAGGCTTCCAAATCATACTTACGGTAAGCTTGACTACCTAAGTCGCCAGCAGCAATATCTAATAATCGATAGGGAATTTTTAATTCCTGGTAAATTTCTTCTTCGATCTCTCTTAGTGTTTCATGAAAATCAGCAGAATCTTCTGGTTTACAAATGATAAACATTTCTACTTTGCTAAACTGGTGAACCCGATATAAACCTCGAGTTGCCTGGCCGGCAGCACCAGCTTCAGTTCGGAAACAGTGACTGAATCCAACCATTTTAAAAGGGAGTTCCTTTAAAGTAAATATTTTATTCTGATTTAACCCCCCTAAAGTGATTTCAGCAGTAGCAATCATAGAGAGTGAACTGCTTTCTATATTATAAATATTGGTTTCTTCTCCTCGAGGATTAAACCCAATTCCATCCACAATATCTGTCCGAGCCATATCTGGCGTTAAAAAAGGAATAAATCCCTTACTCACCAATTTTGACATACCATACTGGATTAAGGCTAACTCCAATAATGCCCCTTCATTTTTCAGAAAATAAAACTTCTGGCCAGAAACCTTTGCACCATTATCAAAATCAATAATATCTAAAGCATTGCCTAAAGCAACATGATCCTGGGGTTTAAAGGAAAAATCCTTAATTTCACCAACCTTTCTGATTTCTTTACTATCAGCTTCTCCTCCAGCAGGCGTTTCCGGATGGGTCATATTTGGTATAGCTGATAGGGCAATCGAGAATTCATTATCAATTGATTTAGCGTTCTCTTCTAAAGCAGCAATTTGTCCTTTTAATTTTTTTCCTTCTTCAATCAGCACATTACGCTCGTCAGGAGAGAGTTTTCCTTTCATCTTTCCAGCATTTTCATTACGCTGGCTGCGTAAACCGTCCAATTCAACCTGTAATTGCGATTTTTGTTGATAGAGGTCAACTACTTTTTCTGCATCAGCTTGGACACCTCTAAATTGAATGTTCTCTTTTACCTTATCCAGATTATCCCGTATATATTTTGGATCTAACATAGACTTTCCTTGGCTTAATATTCTGGCAATTATAACTTAAAATTGAGGGTTTTAAAAGCCCTTTTTTGGAAAATCAATGGACAGCCAGCATAAAAAAAATCTTCAAACCACAATATTTAAATATTTATTTTTATAATGACAGCATATGTCATCATAAAAGACTATATTATATCCAACAAGCAGAGCAAAGTGATGGGAGGATAAAGTGATTACATTAGAAACCAAAACAAATGAGGATAATCAATATTTATTGCCAGTCATAGGTAGATATATTAATACTGTAAACAGACGACAGATAAAAAAAGATAAGAAAAATCAAAAGCAATCCCCTTATCTTTTTATAAAAACGGAAACAGAAAACCCAGCAGAGCAAAATTTAATCAAGCAGTTTGGTTATGAAAAACTCAAACATATCAAACTGCCAGAGATTATTTTAGAATTAGAACTTCACCAGCAGTTAAAGATTATCAAAAAAATTATTCACACAAATTATGAAGAACTGAAAGGCCGGATTGCATTTTTTGGAAAAATCACAGGTTATATTTATCATCGCAGTACTGAAGAACATCCTTTTGAGCACCTGATTTTTCAGCCCAATGGGGAAGTTGCTTTAAATGAGATGACCCTTTATACAGCAAAGTTGGTGATGTAATTAGCATATTCTATCAGATAATGATAAACTATGATTGATGGTACAAATGGAGCAATTCAGTTCGGTTATAAACTCCGGTTTTTTGATAAATATTATGAAGATGCCATTCTACTGTTTTTTGGGAAATTTGAAGTTGATGGCTGATTTCTTTATTTTGTAAACCAGAACAAAGCAATTGAGTTATTTCCTTTTCTTTGTTAGACAGCTGAAATTGAAGGGCAAAATGTTGAATATCCGGCTGGTGCTGAAAAGGATTGCCTCCTGCAGGTGCCTGGAAATGAAAAGCATTTTTCAATAATTGTTGGAAACACTGCTGCTGCTGAATTTTAGCCTGAATTAATGAATATATCCTTGCTTTTACCAAATCAATATGAAAGGGTTTAAAAATATAATCACTGGCACCATGATAAAGGCTTTCTATTTGCTTTTTCAGAGAAGTATTGGCTGTTAAAAAAATCAGAGGAATGTTCTGCAGTTCTTCATGTTGATTTAAATAATTCAATAAAGCCGGACCATCCATATTATCCATTACATAATCAGAAACAATAAGATCTGGATGTTCCTCCTTTATGAGCTTTATTGCCTCACTCCCATTGTTTGCCGTTTTAATACGATAATGGAGTAGCAACTGTTCTTTTAAAAAAATTTGCATCGGGTAATTATCTTCTACAATCAATATTAAAGGTTTTGTATCGAAATTATCTGAAGAAGATTGAATTTCCATTACAGGTAAAACAGAAAAAACATGTCTGTGCACTGGTTGAGCTATAATCTTTTGATCTTTAATATCAGTACAGGGCAGTTGCACTATAACTTTTGTCCCCTTTTGTGGTTGACTATGAATTTGTATTTGTCCAGCTAAAGAATCTACTGCATCTTTAACGAGGCACAATCCTAAACCCATTCCCTGGTTTGCGGCTTTGTCATTACTGACCTGATAATAAGGAAGAAAAAGTTTATCTTGTTGATCAATTGGCATCCCTTTTCCCTGATCATTAATTACGAATCGAATCCTATCACCCTGTTTACCTAACTCTACTTGAATGATACTATCTCTAGATGTATATTTTATGGCATTATCCATAAGATTATTAATAATTCGATCCAGGGCTCCTGGATCGGCTTTAATATAAACTGCTTCCTCAATTTGGGTATCTAATTTGATTTTCTTTTCCTGAAGTAAATCTGTAAAAAAAACAAGTGTTTCTTTCAGATAAGTTGATAAATCAACAATTTGATCATGAGTAAAAATAACTTTGTTATGTAATATCTTTTCCAGATCAAAAATATTCAGTACATCTTTACTCAATTTATCAAGATAATAACCAATCACCTTTAAATCATTATTAATTTTATGTTTCTCAATATATTTATGAAAATAATTACCCATCAAAGTCAAAGGTGTTTTAATTTCATGAGTGAAATTAGCAATAAACCTGCTTTTTTGTTGATAAAGTTCCTTTAGTTTGTTTGTTCTCTCTTCAACTTTGTCCTCCAGGCTGCGGTTTAGTTTTTCCAACTCTATATGATGTTCTACAAAATTTCGAGTTTGATAAAGACCTAGGGAAATAACAAAAACAGCAAAACCAAAACTACTTAAAAAAGGGGTATTTAATCGTAAGTACATGTTGATCACTAAATCGTAAATAGAAAAAAAGATAATAACTAAACCAGATAGAGCAATCATCATTGTATCCCGTTTTTTCAATAATCCTTGATAAAAAATAAAATAAACTACATAACAAACAATCACTAAAAAACAAGCAGAACTCAATTGACGAACCAAATAGAAAACAGGATAATTCCAGGCAAATATAATCAAAATTATAGGGAGAAAGATCAAAACATAAATCAATGATTTTATCATTATATTCTCTCCCTTTTTTCGCATGACTTTAAAATAACGAATAAAAAGAAAAAGGACTATGGAACGGGATAGAAAGATGATTTTCTGAAAAAATAAATAAGAAAAATT
>JAKSBL010000231.1 GCA_022361115.1 Spirochaetota bacterium
CCTCATTCAGCTGTTTGATCATGATAATTCCGTTATCCAAAAGCATGCCGATGCCAATAGCCAGGCCGGAGAGAGTCATGATATTGATTTTTAAGTCCGTTAGATACATCATAAAAAAAGTAAAAAACAGGGAAAAGGGGATAGAAAAAGCAATTAACCCAATGGCTTTAAAATCATTAAAAAATAAGAATAATACAATAGAAGCAATGATGGTTCCTAAAACTGCTGAAACTAAAACATTATTGATTGCTTTTTGAATATATTCTTTTTCATTAAAAATCTCTGTTATCTCCAGGTGGGGTTCATTTTTTAATGATTCCAGGTATTGTAAAATGGCAGTACAAACTTCTAAAGTATTGGCGGTACTGTTTTTTCTGATATAAATAGTGACACAATCCTGTCCGTTTAATCGGGAGTAAGTGTCCGGCTCCCGGGGATTTTCTTTAACACTTGCTACATCTTTTAAGTATACAAGGGATTTATTTTTATCCTCAATATGAATAGGGATCCCAGCGATTTCTTGTACAGTTTTAAAACGGGAATCTGTATGAACATAGCCTTCCTGTTTATGTTCAAATAGCTTCCCGCCAGATTGAATGAAATACCGGCTGGCAATCACCTCTGGCACATTTAAAAGCGGAATCTGATGCGAGGCCAGGGTATCTTTATCAATGTTGACTTGGATTTCTGTAATACTTCCGCCGCTAATGACTGCCTCAGCTACTCCGTTGAGTTGCATAAGTTCTTCTTTGTATTGATGTTCTGCCAAATCCCGGAGTTTATTTAAATGGTAAAAATCACTCTGTAAGCTAAAAATAAAAACTGCCTTATCATCAGGTTTATTGCGGATAAAGTAAGGTTTATGTGCTGCTTTGGGAAAAGTTCCGGCTACCCTTTCAACTGCTTCACTGATATTCAGGGCTGCATATTTCATTTTAGTTTGATTTTCAAAATAAACGATTACAACAGATTTTCCATCTTCTGAAGCAGCACGGATCTCTTTAATATTGGAAATAGTACTTACTGCATTTTCAATAGGAATGGTAATGAGTTTTTCGATTTGTTCTGCTCCGACACCATGATAGCGGGTAATAATGGAAATAATAGGTTTTTCTGTATCAGGCATTAAAGAAACCGGCAATTTGGCAGCAGAGATAAAACCAAAAACTAAAATAGTAAGAGTAAACATTAAGACAGTTATGGGCCGGTTAAAAATCTGCTTCATGATTTTTTCTTTTTTAAAAGATAATAAAGCCGGGGTAGAACCAGCAAGGTTAATAAGGTAGAAAGAAACAATCCTCCAATTACTGCCAAAGCCAGGGGCTGCTGCAGTTTGCCTTCCCGGCCTAAACCAATGGCCATAGGCAAAAGTCCAATAATGGTGGTCAAGGTAGTCATAATCACTGGTTTAAAACGGCTGAAGGTACTTTGACAAATTCCCTTTAACAAACCGATATTGCCTTGATACCGGCATTTTGCATAGCGGTCAAAAAGGATAATGGAGTTATTAACTACAATCCCCGAGAGCATCAAAATTCCTAAAATGGAATTGATATTAATACTCTGGCCGCAAAGCCAGAGGATCAATAAAGAACCGCTAAAGGAGAAGGGGATGGAAAACATAATCAAAAAAGGAGTGCTTAAAGACTCAAATTGTGAAGCCAGCAAAGCATAAACTAAAAATATTGATAAGACCAGAGAAATCAGTAACTGCCTAAAGGATTCCCTGGTTTCTGCCATTTGTTCTCCTTCGCTAATTTGTACAGCAGGAAACTGGCTGTTAAAGCGGCTAATGACCTGATTGATCATACCGGTGTTATTGCGGTTGTGAGACTGGTAGTTTCCATAAATACGAATGATCTCTTTCTGGTTTTTTCTTAAAATTTTGGAGGGACTTTTCCGGATTTTATGGTCAATAAAGGTAGTAATTGGGATGAGCTGTTCTTCTGTCACCAGTTTAAAGCGGCTGAAATCTTTGATATCCAGACGGTCCTCTTTTTGAAAACGGATGGTAATATCAATCCGGTCGTCATCTCTCTCATAATCTGTTGCCTTATCTCCCCGGATGGCAGTTTGGATCAAATCAAAGATTTTTTTGGAAGAAATATTGCTGCCTATCAGTGCTTCCTGATCAAAATGGATATTGATTTGCGGTTTGCCCTCTTTTTTAGACAGCTCCAGATTTTTAAAAATCCCAGTATCTTTTAATTCTGTAAGTAAAATTTTTGCCAGTTTTTCCAGCTGTTCCGGCTGATCATAACTGATTTCCATGGCAAAGTCATTATCCCCAATACCCAAAACTTGAGTAATGGGATTTTGGGGAATTTCAAAATTGATCAGCATATCATCTCTTAAATTCAGGTTGGAATAAATATCTTCCACTACCTGAAAAACCGAATGATTCGGCTGCTCTTTCAGTAAAACCTTTACTTGAGAGATATGGACGCCAATATCCTGCTGGAGCAGAGAATAAAGATCCTCTGTCTCATAACCACAGGCAGTATAGGTGTGCGCAACCTGGGGATTTTGATGGATAATACTCAGCAATTCTGAAACCATTTTACGGTTTTCTGTAACTGGTGTACCGCTGGGAAAAATCACTTTAACGGCAAACTCACCTTTATCCACCCTGGGCATGAACTCTTTTTGCAAAAAGTAAAAAGAGACAAACAAGAGGGCAGAGAAGAGGAAAATGGCAAAAATCAGGCCGGTTTTTCGTTTTAATGAGTGAAAAAGAAAGCTCTGGTAACCTTTTTTTATTTTTAAAAACCAGACAGGCTGGATGATTTTAACTTTTTTTTGCAATAACACATAAAGGACAGGTGTTAAAAATAAAGCGACTGCAATAGATGAAAGGAGAGAAAAAGTAATGGTTAAAGCCAGTTGAGCAAAAATAGACCCGGCAATCCCTTTCACAAAAATAACCGGTAAAAAAACAATCAAAGTCGTTAAGGTGGAAGCAATAATCGGCAATGCAACCCCATTGATCTGCTGGGCAATCCCGTCTAAAGTTGTTTTGCCTTCAATTGATTCCAGTACTACAATGGAATTATCCACTAAAAGGCCGATTCCTAAAATTAAACCACCTAAAGACATGATGTTAAGAGTCATACCGGAAAAATACATACAGCAAAATGCAATAATGATGGAAACCGGAACAGTAACGGCAACAATGGAAGAGAGAGTGAGGTTTCTAAAAAAGAGGATAATCACTAAAAATGTAATCAGCATGGCTAAAAAAGCAGTTACAGCCAGATTTTTTATCGAATCAACAATGAATTCAGACTGGTCATAAATCAGGTGTATTTCCAGAATATTTCCGAATTTTTTGTTAATATCCTGTACAACCTTTTTTACCCCTTGAGCAACTAAAATATCATTGGCTTGATTTTCTTTAATAATTTCCAGGCCAATCCCTTCCCGGTCATCCAGGAGAAAATAAGAAGTGCGGTCTTTAAATCCATATTTGACTTCGGCAATATCGCCTACTGTTATGGCACCCCCAGCCTTGGACTTGCCGATCACCGTTTCTTTAATATCATTGAGCTGGCGGTACTCTCCATCTACCCGAATCAGATATTCCTGTTTTCCTTCCACCAGATAACCGGCGGGAAAATTATATGAAGAAGCTGCAATAGCCTGTTTTACCTGTTCCAATGAGATACCAAAGGCATTCATCCGGTCCAAGTTAATATCCACTTTAATTTCCTCAGTCAGTTTGCCTTTAATGGAAACCTGGGCAATCCCCTTTTGCCTTTCAAACTGGGGTTTAATCTCTTTCTCAATTAAACGCTGAATAAGGCTGGTATCCTGGCTTTTCCAGAAAATTCCCAATCCAATAATCGGTGTGCTGGAGGGATCGACCCGTAAAACCACAGGTTTTTTTATTTCCTTAGGCAGACTATTGGCAATGGCATCCAGTTTTTCCCTTACATCAACCGAAGCAATATCCACATCTGTTCCCCAGTGAAAAGTCGGGGTGATAATACTTAAACCTTCCCTGGAAATGGATTCAACTCTTTTAACTCCGTTAACAGTCAGAATGGCTTCCTCAACAGGAGCTGTCACCAGTTCTTCCATTTCTGCCGGAGGTACATTTTGATATTGAGTAATAATCGACAGGCGGGGATAAACCAGTTCCGGCAGTAAACTCACTTTTAAGCGAGTCAATGAAATTAACCCAAAGACTAAAAATACAATAAACAGCATGAGAGTGCTTAAAGGACGATGTAAGGATCTGGAAAAAATATTCATTTTTTATCTCTCTACCGGTTGTTAAAAAATCATAAGAAATCTTAAGATAATGCCTGCTATAAAATATTTTAAGAAATTTTTATCCATACAGGTACTTTTTTTGGCAATTTTATAAAATAAATTAAATTTATTGTAAATTTAACCTTGAAAAAATCTGATTTTTATGATAGTAAACAGTATCATAATACTAAAGATAAATAAATCAAAAAAAGTTTTTTTTGATTTTTGTGCTAAATTATAGAACATATAAAAAAATAACTAAAACTTTTATAAAAAGGATTGAAACAACAATGAGTATAGTAAAGTCGTTTTACCATACTCAGCTGTGTTGATTGAGGTTATGAGAATGGATCGGTTTTTGTCAGATTGAGCGGAGTTAAAACTATTTTACCCAATATTCTGGGCTGAGGACCAGCATTCAAATCTTTTAAAAATACTTTTACAGTATCATTTTACACTTTCTGTGGTTTCAATTTTTTTCATTATAATCTTAAGAATGAAATTATTATAAAACATACGCTGTTTAAAAGGAGTGAATATGAAAAAAATCATTTTGATTTTTACTGCTATGATTTTATTTTTAGCTAACTGCAGCCTGCTGGTTTTAGACGGGGACGGCCCGGACGAACTGGAAGAGGAATTTTTGAGTAACATTAAGATTGAAGTCAGTAATGTTGAAAAAGAATGTATTGTAGGGGATGATATATTAAGCACTAATGTGGATATTAAAGTAGTTGATGTTAATACTAGTTTAAGACATGGAGATTATGTCATTCTGGGTAATACACTTACAGAAATCGTCAAGATGACATATAGCAATGATTTTAATGCAAATTATGGATTAAAATATACTGGTGACTGGACTAATGCTTATTGCGGAAGAAACAGTAACAATGACCATATATACCGGGTGGATGCTCATTTCGCTATATTTAATGGAGATAATTTAATTGAAGTAAAACAGATAAGAGTACTGGATTATCTTAATAATCCCCCATCAAGCCAAATTGGTACCTATTTTGATGTCGATGCTTTCAAAAGTTTTGATTTTATACTTGTTGATGATGACCTGCTCAATTTTTTAGTTGAAAAAAGCCGCCCTTCCAATGGGAATAATAAATACACATATCATAAAGCAAGACAATATTCCTATCAGTTTTTGTATTTTTCCAGACCAAAAAAGCTGGATGGCTCTGAGGACAGTACGATTTTTGAATATTCAATTAGTGCAACATTTGAGTTAGAGAACACTTCTAGTTATGATATTGTAAATCCATTTACCATTTATGTAAACGGTGTTAATGGTTCTGATGATATTACTTTTACATACTCAGACGGATTATCCTCTGGAGTTAAGAAAAATATGATATTTCAATATGGCCCAGTAGTAACACCTTTAAATTCTGTTTTTTCTTTGGATAAAATACAATTTGGAACCAGTCCGCAGGATTCTCAATTTACTGCTATGTTTGATTATACTATCACAAATAACAATGATAAGGATGTTAATGGATTAAGTGTGTTTTTTAAAATAACCGGCCGGGATGATGACAATAATACTTATGATTATAATGAAACCATTCAACTCAATATGACTGCAAAAAGTACTACCAAAAGCCGAGCTACTCTTACTACTTCTTATTTTGAACCGGATCTCAATTCCATTAGCTATGAGAAGTATGTTGGGATAGCTGATACATTTGATTAAGAAGGATGAACTTTGTGCTTTTGCAAAAGGTGTAGATACACCAGGGAAATTTAATTTATGAAACAATCATTTTTTGGAATACTGCTGATTACCTTTTTAGTATTTTTGGGTTGTAAAAATATTGATATTTCTCAATTGCCTGAGTATCAATCTGGAATGATCCATTTTGAAAACCAGGATTATAAAAGAGCGGAAGAGGTCTTTCAAAGCCTGGCAAATAAATATTCTCAAAACAGCCGGATCTATTTTATGCTGGGTAAAACCCAGTTTTATCTGAAAGACATGGAACAGGCAAATAAAAATTTAAAAAAGAGCCTGAAAAAAGATCCCTACTTCTGTCCGGCTTTACTCTGGGCTGCACGTTTTAGCTTGATCGAAAATAATTTTTCTCAAGCAGGAGAATATCTTGATCAAATCATTAAGATGAATCCTGAACATCCGGAAGCTAACTTGTTTAAAGCCCGTTTACTATTAGATCAGGGACAAACAGACCAGGCAATTGCCTTTTTAAAACAATGTGATCATGGTGAAGAACTTTATGCAGAAATCTATTATGAATTAGGGAAAATCTATTTGGATAATGAACAAACCAGTCAGGGGACGGATTATTTGAACAAGGCAATGGACTTGACTTCTCATCCTGATTTGCAAGATGATATCAATCAAAAATTGAGTGAGGTGTTAAAATGAAGAAAATCATGCTTTTAGCATTGATTATCTGTTTAAGTGGTTGTGTAACCA
>JAKSBL010000175.1 GCA_022361115.1 Spirochaetota bacterium
ACGGCAGTAGATTGAATTTGATTTGAGGGCTGATTACAGGAAAGAAAAAAAACTAAAGGTAAGAAAAAAAGAAGTTTTATAAAACTCTTATTCATATTATTAATGGAGAATTTTTTTGATTTATATGGTTGATATGTTAACAAATTGGAAAAAGTTTGTCTATCATAAAATTACAGAATATCTAAAAAGGCAAAACCATACTATGGCTTTGCCTCGAAAAAGGAAAAATAAAAAAATGAATTTTTCTGCTTATCTGCTGTACCTGTAAATCAAATAAACAGTAATTATTCATTATTATTTCATATAAATTGATTTCCAGGGATGAATATCCAGTGTATTTTCATACCAGCCACCCCATTTTGCTGTATCAATGATATTAGTTGATACATAGTAGTACATTGGTAAAATAGCCTGATCCTCAGTAATGAAAATCTCTTCTGCATCCATGAGAACCTGTAATCGTTCTGATCCGCCCTTCATGCGGGCAGCTTTATGAATGAGTTCATCAAATTTTGGATTATTATATTTTCCTCCGTTTTGAGCACTGGTAGAGATAAATAATTCTAAGAAAGTATTTGGATCTAAATAGTCACCTACCCAGCCAGCTCTGGCAACGTCAAATTGTCCATTACGTTTATTATCCAGATAAGTTTTCCATTCCTGATTCTCCAGTACTACATTTATTCCCAATATTTCACTCCATTTTTGTTGAATATACTGAGCAACTTTTTTGTGATTTTCACTGGTATTATAGATAAGAGTAAATTCCGGAAATCCTTCTCCATCAGGATATCCTGCATCAGCTAAATACCGCTTAGCCATTTCAATATCTTCTGGATTGCCTTTTGCAGGTGTATAACCTGGCATTGGCGGAGTCATAGCAAAAGCAGGAATTTCTCCTTGAAGGGTAACTTTGTCAACCAGTTCTTTTCGATCAATAGCCATAGCCATAGCTTTTCTTACACGAGGATCATCAAATGGCGGACGAACACAATTAAATTGATAATAGTATGAACTTAATTGCGGAGCAGAATGATAACCAGGTTCTTTACGAACTTCCTCCAGGCGATCACTTGGGTAATCAGTTAACCAATCAATTTCTTTATTGAGATACATGTTTAGGGCAGTATTATTATCATCAATTGGTAAAAATTCAATTGATTGTAATTTTACTTCATCTTTGTCCCAATATTTATCATTTTTTTCAACAATCATTGTTTCCTGTGGTTTCCATTCTTTTAAAACAAATGGTCCATTAGAAACAATATTTTCAGGAAGAGTCCACTCTTCTCCATGCTTGGCGATTACATGTAATGGGTGAACGGCAAAAGCATAGTGTGATAACATACCTAAAGCATAGGGGGTTGGTCCAACTAGTTCCATTTGAAAAGTATCTTCATCTAAAGCACGAATGGCAACTGCTTCCGGTCCAGCTTTACCGGAATTATATTCAGAAGCGCCTTTTACTACCATAGTCATCATCCAGGCATATTGTGCAGCTGTTGCGGGATCTAAAAATCGCAGCCAGGAATCCACAACTGTTTGTGCAGTTATATCTGTACCATCACTCCAGATAGCATTTTTTCTTATTTTAAAGGTATATACTGTTCCATCATCACTGATTGACCAGCTTTCAGCAACTCCAGGAACTGGCTGGCAGGTTTCAGGATGGTACTCCACTAATCCTTCAAATACTGCCATATAAATACGATGTTCCGGAACACCTGTAATAGTTGCCGGATCCATAGATTGAGGTTCAGCACCATTACCAATAATCAGATGGGCACCTTTCTGATCACCACCACCGCCACAGGCTACTAACAGAACCATTAGCAGGCAGCAAAAAAGGCCTAACCATTTTTTCATAATTGTCCTCCTTATTAATGTTTGTTGACAACCTCATAATGGTCTAAACCAGGACAATTTACAATCAGGCAGCAGTCTTATTTTGCTAATACTTTGGTATTAAAATAATAGTTTAGTAGTTAAAAAACAAAAAAAGGGGCATAGGCCCCTTTTTATTTTTCTGTTTTCAGTTCTTTTATAGCTTCTTGGATATCTTTCTTTTTTTCATCCAGACATTCCAAATAATGATTGAGAACTTCTAATTTCTTCTTTTTGCTGATAAACATATCACCATGAGAATGTCCGCAGCAGTTGTTTGATTGATAATGGGATTGGTGACAATTCATAATTTTTCTCCTTTAAATAAGTTTATAAGTATACACTTAAATAGATAATAAAAAAATTACTTAGAAGTAAAAGGTTTATTTTTTTCTTCCTGACTTCTGGACAACCGAAAAATTACATTACCATGAGGACAAACTCGTTCAATGTAATCCTGATTTCCGGTTAATGCCTTATCGGTTGACATCATAATAAATGCTGCATTGCTCAATGCACAAAGAGCATTCGCACACATTCCGCCTGTTTCAGGTGTTCGGCCATCTAAAATATGTACTTCTCCTTGCTGAGTTTTTGCCACACCAACACAAATGCCAGTTTCAGTTTTAACGTCAACTGCTTCACATTTAATTGAATTTAACTTCATCAGATCCTCCTTTCTTTATTTTTTTATAGGTACCTAATAAATAACTAAGTTGAAATAGAATCAACAGTTTGCTTATTCTGTGCTTGAATTTTTAAGTCTTTTTTTTGATAATAATTTCCCATAATTATTGATGATATAACTACCAAAGGTAAAGATACAGCATACCGGATAATTGTAAACTTCACTCCTAAATAAGATGCTTCAAAAATGGTCATTGGTATCCGACATATTGAAGCAGCACCAATGTAAGTAAAAATTACACTTAATCTGGCTCCTTTCTGATAAAGGGCATGTGCAATAGGCAATGAGACCAGCATAGGCCCGATAGTAGAACCACCTAAAAGCATTGCCCAAAAAAAACTGATCCAACCACCGGTTTCTCCCAGATGTTTTTCTACGGTTTCTTTTTTTACCCAAACCTCGAAAAGCCCAATTAATATAAATGCAAAAGGCAAAACTTTTATCATTTGCAGGGTATATTCATAAAAATTATTCGCAATACACCTACCTGGGTGATAACCAAAATAGAAAGAAATACCAATGAACAAAGCATAAGCAACAGTACAGGATAAAAATAAGACTTTTTTACTTTTCATTTAAAACACCTCTCCAAATAAAATACCAGTCATTAAAGCAACAGCTAAGGCAATTAAAAATGCAATCACATTTCTCATTAAAGCAGCATGTATCCCAAGATAGTTTTTTTCAATAGGAAAAGTAATAATACCAACCATCATTAAGGTGGAAGTAAATGCTGAAATAACCATATAGGTCACTCCATTCTGTCTTAATATCCCACTTAAAGGAAAAGCAATAAATCCAGGCATTAAAGTGATTGAACCTAATATCGAAGCAATTAAAACACTAATAGATTGATCACCATTTGACAGATAGCGAGTAATCAACTCTTCTGTAATAAAAAAAAGAGCTATCGAAACCAGAATCAGCATCCCTACAAGAGGCGCTAATATATTTAGAAATTTTTTATATGCAATTTGCAATCCCTTGATAGTTTTATTCCGATCTTTCATGAAGGAAAGCAAAACAATACTTGCTGTAATAATGACTAAATAGATCATATTGTCTCCTTTTGTATAAGTATATAAACAAATACTTATATATAATTAAATAAAAAACTTCACTTTTCATGTTTACAAGGCCTATTATCAACATACTGGACCTCCAGGTTGGACAACAGACTCTCCAAGTTAATTCCTAATTTTTTTAATGGTTGAAAAACCAAACAATAATGAATATGAAAACCCATTCTCTCAGACTCAACCAGTCCAGCATTTTTCAATACTTTTAGATGCTGAGATACTGCAGGCTGACTGACTCCAACCATTCCGGCAATCATTCCCACACAAAGATTACACCCTTTAGTATGTAACAATTTAATAATTTTGAGTCTTGTTGGGTCTCCCAGAGCCTTTAATATATTTGCTGTATTATCTAATGTTTGAATCAAATAAAATTTTCCAATCTTATAAGTATATGCTTATATATTAATATACTTTAATCTTAAAGTCAACAAGAAAATTGTTTTTTTAGAATTTTATTATTTTGTCATGTATTTTTTTCTCAGTTGAGGTTCCAGTTTTTCAATAGCATATCTTAACATCCTACGGGGCATACTCTTACTATATTTATCTAAAAAAAATAAAAGTAAATCCCGATTTCTGTTTCCAATTTCTCTCAACATCCAACCCACAGCTTTATAGGATTTGTAAATAATCCATTTAAGAACACTTTATATTTGTCATTAATTGAGATTTTCATTACTTTAAATATATAAAATTTTTGGTAGTATTGAGAAATTACCGAATTTATTACTGAGGAGTAAACATGAAATATTTGTATTCCCTGATTATATATTTTTTAATAATCATCAATATTTTTTCTCAAAGCAATCAGCAAACTAATAAATTTTCAATTGATTCTCTTCGTAACCTCAGTATTCCTCAACAAAAACTAGTTATCACCAGTAATTTAGGTAATAAGGGAAAATACCAAAGCTATACAGTATCATACCAGGTAGAAGATCTCACACTTTACGCATTGTTAAATATTCCTCTCAAGGCATCTGCTATAAATAAATTACCGGTGATTGTTGTTAATCATGGCTATATACCCCCTAACCAATATTCTACTATTAATTCTTATCGTTTAGTGTCCAGCTATTTTGCCAATCAGGGATTTATTGTACTTAAACCAGATTATCGAGGCCATGATCGGTCTCAAACCAATAGAGATCTGCCTTTAATTGAGCGCCTCCATTACCCCATTGATGTTTTATACCTTTTGAATGCTGTCGATTCAATAATTGAAGCAGATGCAAATCACCTATTTATGTATGGCCATTCTATAGGAGGTGATATCACTCTAAAAGTGCTGGAAGCAACTGATAAAATAAAAG
>JAKSBL010000138.1 GCA_022361115.1 Spirochaetota bacterium
ATTATTCAATATTTCTGACCTGCTCTCTTAATTTTTCAATATCATTTTTTATATTGATTACATTATCTGTCAAAGTTTGCAAGGTAATCTTGCTGCCAATGGTATTTATTTCACGGTGCATTTCCTGACAGATGAAATCGAGTTTTTTACCAATATCATTTTTTTGGTCCAATAAGTCTTTAAATTGATGGATATGAAATTTTAAACGCTCTATTTCTTCATTGATACAACTCTTGCTGACTAACACTGCAGCTTCTGTAGCTATGCGGTCATTATCTACCTGTTCATTCAGTAGTTCTGTCATGCGGTCTTTTAGATTTTGGTAAATTGTTTTTTCCATTTCCGGAACATGAGTGGCAATGACTTGATGATTTTCTTCAATTCGTTGAATAATCTCTGTTAAGTTTACTTTAGTTGATTGTCCCTCTTGAGAACGCATGTTTTTTATTTCTGTTAGATTTTCTAGGAGATTTTTCTCAATGTATTCCCAATAGCTTGTGTAATCAACGGTTTTATTGATTTGTAAGATATCTTCATAACGTGTTAAGTGAAACAGTTTTATACTGTCATTTAATTTAAAATGGTTGATCAGAGAGTTTAGTGCAGAGATATATTGTTCTGCAACAGAAAAATTTGCTTCAATATGATTAACATTTTGAGTTTTAATAGAAACAGAAAGATCTACTTTTCCTCTAATTAAATGGGACTGAACTAATTTTCTAATTTTTAAATCCAAAGCATTTAAATAGTAAGGCATGTAGATATTGATTTCCAAAAACCGGTGATTCACTGTCTTTATTTCTGTGGTTAATTGAAAATCATCTAATACTAACTCTTTTGAAGAGTAACCTGTCATTCCATTCATAAATTATCAATACTTTCTATCTTAATTTTTAGGGGTTAAATTCAAAGTGTTCTCTTAAACAAGTCGTTTTAAAAGGATATATTATTTTATTTTTTATTGTTTACAGCAAAAAATTGATATATTCCATCAATAATGCAGATATTAATCATTTTAATCGATTATTCTATAAGACTCAACATTTATATCATTTTTTTTTAAAAAATGTCAATTTATTTTTCAGTTTGAACAGCTTATCTTTGAATTAAGATAGATTTTAATACTACTTCGATATTATTATAGGCCATCTACAAAATTTTCTCTGCTTTTTTGATCAATTTTTCGATCAGATAAATCAGAATTTAATAATTGATTCCAGATAGGCAGGTAATAATACTTTATTGTGCAGGGTTTTTCAATTTCAATTTTAACTGTCTCATTTTCCCATTGAGCACTGAGAGGATCTAAGGTTTTCGGGGATGCAAATTTATCAGTCAATCTTTTTAAAAGGGAATAGTAACCGATTTTTTCTGAATTGATTACTAAAAAGATTTGATAAAGCTGGTCTTCATAAAAGTGAAAATAGCCGATTTCAATGTAGCCTTTTCCTTCAACAGTAATGATTTGTTGGTCTGGCTGATGACGCATAACAATAACATCTTTTTTATTGCCCCAGAAATCTCCACTGGTTTTTAATAGATTTTCAACTTCCTGTTTACTGAGTCCTAATTTGAATTCCTGATAACCTTCTGATAATGTCTGGCTAAAAATAATTTGAGTGATTGAAAAAAAAATGAACACAAGGAAAAAATTGTTAAATTTCATAAACAACTCTGTTTAATGCTTCTCCTATATCCTTTTTTAAAAAACAAGTCTCTCCTGCTTCTTGTGATAAAAAATGATCAGAATCCAGGTTGGACATAAAAAAAACTTGAGCATGTTTTTTTTGGTTCTTTAGTTCTGCCTTTAAAACATGACAGCACCCTCCTGGTACATGTACATTTGCTAAAATAAAATCATAATCATTAATTTCTAATAAATTTAAGGCACGGTTTAAAGAATCTGCAAGTGAAAAAGAAAGATCATCTTTTAAATAAGCTTCCATTAAATTTCTGGTAAAATATAGATCATCATCTATAATAAGTATCTTTTTACACATAATCATTCCTTTTTTATAATATTTTATTTCGTCATAATCAAGAAATATGTTAATACTATTAAATGACTTATCCTCTGAAGTTCTTTAAAAAAAGAAATCATCTTTGGTGTTTACAAAAATATTGTTTTTATGATCTTTTCAATCAATAATTATTATTAAGCTGGATATTTTTGTAAATACCTCACTTTATTATATTTTTCTTATGTGAAAGTAATATGAAAAAAACATGTTTTATGAGGTTCTTGCAAAAATGCAACGAACTATGGTAAAAGTGAGTTTATTTGTTAATAGAGATGCAAGACCTCATTTTTAGCATTTTTGCAAAAGCCTCTTATAACAAAAAATACAATGATAAGTTTTAAACAAGGGCAATTAAAATCAAGAATATTGACCAAAAGAGGGTGTTTTAGCTTTTATAAGTCAATATTTTCTGAATATTGATTGACAATTCACTTAATTGGCAGTTATAATACAATGTAATCTAAAGATGTACAATATTTAATTATTCTTATATTTTAAAAATAACAGAAGAAACTGTAAAATCTCTTTTTTTGTGAATACGAATAAATATGGTATATTAAAATAATAAAGATAGCTAATAAAAAGTTTAAATAATAGGAGTCTATATGTACGAAGAATGTCAAACAATAGTTGATCTCACTTATAGAGGTGACAAAAATTTTCCGGATAAACCATTTTTAAAATATCGGGAAAATGAGATTTACCAAAGTATTACTTTTTCTCAATTCCGTCAATTAACTGAACAATTAGCAGCTTCACTGTATGAATTAGGTTTGAGAAAAGGCGATAAAGTTGGTATTGTGTCAGACAATTTATATAAATGGCTGGTAACTGATATGGCTATTTTATCGATTGGTGCTGTTGATGTGCCAAGAGGATCTGACACTCAACCACCAGAAGTCGAATATATCCTGCAGCATTCTGAAGCTACCATGTGTTTTGTAGAAGACTCCCTTCAAGCTGACAAAGTGATTAACCTATTAAAAAATTTAACCAAAATCAAAAATATCATTTTATTAACAGGCGAAATTAGTGGAATTAAAGAAAAAGCACCTTCCAGTGTGAGTATTACAACTTTTGATGATTTAATGGAAAAGGGAAAAACTTTGTTATCAAAGTATGAATCAGTATTAAAAGAATGTCGTCAAAATTTGACTAAGGATGATTTAGCTACAATTATATATACTTCAGGAACCACTGGTGCTCCCAAAGGGGTTATGCTCCTGCATAAAAATATCATGCAAAATGTTCATTCTATGCCGGAAGTTTTAACGGTAACTGATAAAGACCGCTGGCTATCTGTATTGCCGGTTTGGCATGTTTTTGAACGAACAGTTGAGTACTGTGCATTTGTCTGTTGTTCAGTACTTGCTTATTCAAAGCCAACTGCTCGTTATCTTTTACCAGATATGGCTGAAATAAAACCAACTTACATGGTGTCTGTTCCTCGTATATGGGAATCCATTTATGCCGGAATCATTAAGAAAATCAATAGCGGAAGCCCTATTTCTAAAGCCCTTTTTTACTTTTTTACTAAAATTGGCTTGTATTATTCTAATGCCTTTAAAACTCTTACCGGAATGGAACCTCATTTTAAAAAACAGAATAGCATTGTAAAATTAGTACGAAAGATATTGGCACTATTGGAAATGATTTTACTTTTTGTTCCACAGGCTTTAGGGAACCTATTAGTATTTAAAAAAATCAGGGCAAAAACAGGCGGCTGCTTAAAAGGGCCGATTTCAGGTGGGGGAAAACTTCCTGAATATGTAGATGATTTTTTTGCAGCAATAAAAATTGATATCTTAGAAGGTTATGGATTAACGGAGACAGCTCCTATTGTTAGTGTTCGCAATAAACAGAGTAGAGTAAGATCAACAATTGGCCGACCAGCTCCTGGTGTAGAAGTTATGATCGGCGATGAAAACTGGCAGCCTTTATCAAATCAGCATGATAAAGGGGTTGTGTATATTAAAGGTGATCTGGTAATGGCGGGTTATTATAAAGAACCGGAAAAAACAGCAGCAATTCTAAAAAATGGCTGGTTAAATACAGGTGATTTGGGCAGAAAAACCATTACGAATGAAGTACAGATTATTGGCCGTGCAAAAGATACTATTGTCTTGATGGGGGGAGAAAATATTGAGCCTGAGCCAATCGAAGGGAAATTATTAGAAAGTCATTTAATCAATCAAATTATTGTTGTTGGACAGGACAAAAAGAATTTAGGGGCATTAGTTATACCCGATGAAGAAAATCTGATTTTGGAAGTAAAGGAAATGGGAATAAAAGATGCAAGCTACTTAGAATTGATTGAAAATGAAAAAATTAAGATGCTTTTTGCTGATATCATTAAAGACAAAATTAGTCATAAAAACCATTTTCGTGATTTTGAAAAAATTACCTGTTTTAAATTATTGTCATCTCCATTTGAGATAGGTGTTGAAATGACTCAAACATTGAAATTGAAAAGAAATATCATTCATGAGAAATACCATAATGAAATAGAGGAAATGTACACTCGTTAACCAGCTCATATGAAATATTTTAGTAATTGATAATTTTATTAATAAGTCTATTGCATCTTTTAAAGAAAAAAGTTAATAATACTCATAAGAGGTGTTTGTATGTGCCTTATAGAAGAAAAAGCTTTCTTAAGATAATAAAGATTTGATTTTTTTAAGTTATTTTATTATCTATTTACAAGAGCTTTAGAATGATTAAAAAAATGAATAACAGCAATTTGAAGTACAAAAATCTTTACATCTAGATAATATTTATATATGATAAGTTATACTAGTTTCCTGAAAAACTAATATGACATTCGGTTTAGTGAGATTAAATTAAAAAATTTAAAAGGCAGAATAAATAACCTGGTATATATCAAATATATGCATCCACACGATTATATTTATGTAAAAAGCCATTTTATAAACTTTAACGGTTAAATAAGATTAATCAATTTAAAAAAGGTTTTGATTAAGTAAAGAGCTATTATTCTATCTTTACAGGATATTTATATGGAAACAGATTTTAGAACTCTGGATTTGTTACAAATTGATGGAAAAGAATCATCATTAAAAATTTGTTGTATTGCAGGTAAGCTTGGATTAGATCGCAAGATTACCAATCGTAAAATCAATCGCCCCGGATTAGCTTTAGGTGGATATTTTGATTTTTTTTCCTATCAATCTATTCAAGTTTTTGGTAAAGGGGAATCCAATTTTATCAAAAATAATACCAAAACTAAATTATTTGATAATGTAAAAAAAATGTTGGAGTTTGAAATACCCTGTTGTATTTTTGCCAATGACAATACTCCACCTGATTCATTTTGTGATTTAGCTGATAAAAATAATGTGCCGGTTATTATCTCTAAATTATCTACTGATGATTTAATGGCAAATCTTTTTGAGTTATTAGGAGATGTTTTCTCTCCAAAAACTACCATTCATGGCAGTTTAGTTGAAGTATTTGGCATTGGTATTCTTATTCTGGGGAAAAGTGGAATAGGTAAATCAGAAACCGCCTTAGAGTTAGTAGAAAGGGGACATCGCTTAATAGCAGATGATACCATTGAATTAAAATTAGTTAAAAATAAAGTATTAATGGGCAAGAGTACTAAAATTATTGCCCATCATATGGAAATAAAGGGCATAGGTATTATTAATGTTAAAAATTTATTTGGAATTGGTGCAGTAAGGGAAGAAAAAAAAGTTCAGCTTGTTATTGAACTGGATGATTGGGATCCAAATAAAGAATATGATCGAATTGGGATTGATGATAAATTTATAGAATATCTTGGTTTGCCGATACCCTATCTACTCATACCAGTCATGCCTGGAAGGAATATTCCTATTGTAATGGAGACTGCTGCCCGTAATCAACGCTTAAAAATGCAGGGTATCAATGCAGCAAAAGAGTTTAATAAAAATCTTTTGGAATATTATGAGACTGAAGAAATCAAGAATTCCTATTTTTATAATAAGGAATAGCTTAATTAAGTATGGTAAAACACGAAGTTGTAGTAAAATGGAGAGCAGGGTTGCATGCCCGGCCTGCTAGCGAATTAGTAAAATTAGCCAATCGTTTTCAATCTCGAATAACAATAAAAAAAAGTGATATGGAAATTGATGGAAAATCAGTCATAGGGATCATGACCCTTGGTGCTGCATACAAAACCCAACTCACTATAATAATTGATGGCAATGATGAGAATGAAGCACTATCAGCGATTATTGAATTATTTGATAAGGCATAAAAGCAGGAAAAATTAATGAAAATATTAATTATTGATGATGATTTCCATATCCGCGAATTACTGAAGGAAACCCTTACAAAAGAAAATTATGAAGTAACTGAAGCAAAAGATGGCTATACAGGATTAGATATCTTAGCTAAAGAAGATTTTGATGTTTGTTTTCTGGATGTTTGGATGCCTGAAATTGGCGGAATTGATGTTTTAACGAAGATTAAAAAAGATTTTCCTGGCGTGGAAGTTATTATGATTTCCGGAAGTGCAAAAATTGATCAAGCTGTTCGTGCTACCAAATTAGGAGCCTATGATTTTTTAGAAAAACCTTTAACCATTGAGAAAGTTATTTCAATTGTAAATAATATTGAACAATTTCGAAAGGTTCAGGATATTGAATTCAAAAAGAACGATATTGATGATGAGATGATTGGAAGTTCACCTTCCATTAATAAAATTCGAGAATTAATTGCTAATTCGGCAAAAAGTGATGCTCGAGTGATTATTTTAGGAGAAAATGGAACTGGAAAGGAATTAATTGCCCGGGCTATTCATGATCAATCGATCAGAAGAAACAAACCTTTTGTCAGTATAAATTGTGCTGCAATTCCAGAGAATTTAATCGAGTCTGAGTTATTTGGCCATGTTAAAGGCGCTTTTACAGGTGCAGTTGATGGTAGGATCGGCAAATTTGTACTAGCAAATTTTGGAACCATGTTTTTGGATGAAGTTGCAGATATGTCTTTGGCAACTCAGGCAAAATTACTAAGAGTTTTACAGGAAATGCAGTTAACTCCTATTGGCTCAACAGAAGTTATTAAAATTGATGTTCGGGTTATTGCAGCTACCAATAAAGATATAAAAGAGGAAATAAAAAAGGGGAATTTCCGTGAGGATTTATTATATCGTTTAAATGTTATTCCTATTAATGTAAGTCCCTTAAAAGAAAGAAAATCAGATATACCGGAACTGGTTGCCTATTTCAATAAGAAGTTATCAGCAGAGCATAAAAAAGAAATGAAGGTATTTTCTCCTGAAGCTTTGGAGTATTTAACACAGTATTCCTGGCCAGGTAATATCCGACAACTTCGTAATATTGTGGAAAGATTGATTGTTATGGTCAATGAAATAGATATCACTCAAGAGGATATATTAAAGTATATAGATACAGAAGAAAGTTATAAAAAAATACAGGATATTTTTGCTACCCGATATGATGAATTAAAGCTTAATGTAGCCAGAGAAGAGTTTGAAAGGGACTTTATTCAGCGAAAATTGAAAGAAAACGATTATAACATTACAAAAACAGCTAAAGTTCTAGGAGTTTATCCCAGTAATCTCTATTTAAAAATCAATAAACTGGGAATAAAAGTTGATGAGTCAAAAAGTAAATGAATGTATATGATTTAAAAAACCAAATCAATAAAGGTAATTTGGAAAAGATCTATTTATTTACTGGTTCAGAAATTGGCGAAAAGAATGAAATCATCGATTTGTTAAAAAGCCGTTTTTTTCAAGGTGAAGACCCAGTTATTTATCATTTTTATTGTACTCCTGATTTTGATAATGCTGCTTTTTTAGATACTCTCCAATCCGGATTACTCTTTTCTCAAAAAAAGATCGTAATTTTAAAAGATATTGAACAAGCTTCTCAAAAAACCCTGAAACTTTTGCAGGATTACATCTTACCGGAATACTTTTCTGAAGAGAAATTTAATGAACAAATATTGCCTGTTTTTAAAAAAACACGAAATGATAAACTCATTAAAAAATTTAAAAAAACAAACCAGGGATATCAACTAACCAGCTGTACTAAAAAGGACAAAAAACAGCTAGCTGAGCTGATCAGTAAAAATGAATCCCAAACTTCTCATTTAGAAACCATACTTATTCTCATGACAGAAAGTAATGATAAAAAGTTAGATGCTTTGAGTTCTTTATTATCCCAATACCAACATTTTATTTTCTGGGAAATGTTTGAAAACAAGAAGATAGAATGGATCAGAGAACAATTTAAAAAATCAAACCTTTATATAGATGAAGATGCTATTCGTTTTATTCTGGATACCATTCAAAATAACAAACAACAATTGTCTGATGAAATAGCAAAAATTACCATTTCTTTTCAAGAATTAGGCAAAAATGAAAAAGCAATTAGTCGTGGTTTTATCGAAGACTATCTTTATCATTCTAAAGAAGAAAATGCTTTTACATTATTTAGTGCTTTGTTGAATAGAAACGGACAAAAAGCTTTGGATATTTTGGAAAAAGTTTTCTATACAGATGAATATGCTTTGTTATCAGGTCTTATCTGGTCAATGAAGAGATTTATCAAAGTTTTAGATCTACAAGAAAATCAAAAACTCAACCAAGCAGATATTTTTAAGCAACTAGGAATAATGGGAAAAAAAAGCCAGGCAGAAATGGCTATCGGAATTAAAAATTATCGTTTTTTCGAAATCTGTTTTGTCTTTGATCAACTCGCAGAGTTAGACTATTCTTTAAGAATTTTACCTGCTGAATTAAAGCTGATTAAACTGCAATGGTTTATTCTTTCTTTTCTTGCTGGAAATAGTGGAAAATCTTTTCTGCAAGGTGATTGCCAATCCCTTCAACTTTAGCAATATCCTGCTGTTTGGCTTTTTTCATGGCTTCAACCGATTGAAAATGCTTTAATAACAGATTGATTCTGCTTTTTCCAATGTTACCGATTTTTGTAAGTTCTGATTTTAATAAATCATTTTTATACCTCTTGCTGAGTCGAGTATTACTGAAACGATGGGCTTCATCTCTGATATTTTGTAATAATTTTAATGCATGAGAATTTCTGTCTAAAATCAATGGCTTTTTTTGATGAGGGAAAAATACATGTTCCATTTTTTTTGCTAAACCAATTACAGGAATTTTTAGATCTAATAGATCCATCATGTTCATGGCAGATCGAATTTGACCTTTTCCTCCATCCACTACTATGAGATCAGGTAAAACTTTATTTTCGTTTTTTAATCGTTGATATCTTCTACCAATCACCTCTTCCATCATCGCATAATCGTCTGGATGTCCCTCTCCTGTTATATTAAATTGTCTGTATTCAGATTTTACCGATTTTCCATCCTTAAAATGTACCATTGCAGCAGTATTATATTTTCCTGTTAGAGTTGCAACATCAAAGCATTCAATGATACGTGGGATATGGCTTAAATTTAATACTTTCTTTAATTCTCGTAAATTATGTATTTTATCCAGCTTATATTGATTTTCTTCAAAATAAAGTTCAGCATTTTCAGTTGCCATTTTAATGAGTTGTTTTGATTTTTTATTGCTTGGCAGAACTATTTGAGTTTTTATCCCGGATTGTTGATAAATAGCTTCACAAATCGTTTTTAGTTCAGTCACTTCAATAGATATATAAATTTTATGAGGTAAATTAGTGGTATTTAAGTAATAGGTCTTTAAGAATTCATAAATAAATCCTTCAACTTCATTTATAGCAATGGTTTTTTTTAAGTTAAAATTTTTTTTACCTTGTACATAACCATCTCTTTCCTGAATAATGGAAAAATAAGCTTGATCCATTTTATTGGTTTTATTGTAATGAATAAAAAAACCAATATAATCACCATTGTCTTCACTGATGGTGCTAATGTATTGCAACTGAGTAAAATTATTAAGTAACCCGATATTGTCTCTCATTTTTGCAGCATTTTCAAATTTATATTGTTTGGCAAAAAATTGCATTTTTTTTTCTAATTGATTTTTTAATTTTTTTGTATTGCCTGTTAAAACCTCACGTGCTCTTTGGATACGTTCTAAATATTCTTCTTCTGTAACATTTCCAGAACAGGGACTGCAACAAAAACCAATATGATAATTGAGACAGGGGGTATAATGATAGGGAGGGGTAAATTTTTTTTTACAGGAACGGATTTGCAAAATTTTTTTAAAAATCGTTAATAAAGCTTGAACTTCTTTAGCTTTCACAAAAGGGCCAAAATACTCATCTTGATTATTTACTTTTTCCCGGCATTTCACTGTTCGGGGAAGATTTTCCCGGGTTATTTTTATCATGGGAAAACTGGAAGAATCTTTCAGCTTAATATTATACTTTGGTAAATGCTTTTTTATGAGATTATTTTCTAATAAAAGAGCTTCAACCTCATTATTTGTAGCAATATATTCCAGATCAGCAATCTGTTTTGCCAAGCTACTGGTTTTGCTATCTTTATTAAGATTAAAATAAGAATGAATTCGATTAAATAGGTTTTTTGCTTTACCAATATATACAACTTGATTATTTTTATTTTTAAAAATGTATACACCTGGTAATTTTGGTATAAATTTTAATTTTTCTTTAATTTTTTTGATTGGCATTGTTATTATTTGCTTGACAATTTATAAAAGATTTGATAATTTCTTTATTACATTTAATATAACCAATTTCCTGAAAAAGGGAAGCAAATAGTCAAATTATTTACTTTCACGTCACGAAATTAAAGACTTATAAAGTTTTTTACCCACAAATCAGTAAATGAGAAAACGCAGGAAAAAATTAGGTTATTTATGTATTACTAAAACAAGAAATTAGAAATAGAACTAAAATACGATTTAGTTCAAAAAAAAATCAAATACCAGTAGTAAAGAAAGACAAGGTAAAGGAGAGAAAATGGCAATTCACATGTCAGTTTTAAAAAGAGAAAGACAAAACAAGGTAAGAAGATTACGAAACAGAATTATGAAATCAAAAGTACATACTGCTTTTAAAAATCTTTTAGATGCCATTCAAAAAAAAGATAGAGAAAATACTGATAAGTGCTTAAAGGCTTATTATAGTGTTGTTGATAAGGCAGTTAAAAAAGGTATTTTTCATAAAAACAAAGGTGCTCGAATCAAATCAAATGCTACAGTAAGAGCAAATCAAGTAAAATAAATTTTCTTTAAAAAAATTACTTGAATATTAATCAAATTTTTATATAATTAAGATAATCAAGTTGCTTATATGATAAAGGCCGACATTGTAAGCCAGATACAGAACAAAATATATCAGGATCCGACAATTAGCAAATCTGATTTTTCTCAAAAAAGTATTTCAATGGTTATTGATCATTTTTTTGATGTGATCAAAGAAAATATTGTTGCAGGAAACCGGGTTGAGTTAAGGGGGTTTGGAGTTTTTGATCTCAAAGTAAAAGAGATGAAAAAGACCATTAATCCTAAAACAAAAGAAGTGATGTTGATAGAGAAACATTCTGTTCCTGTATTTCGACCTGGTCAAGGATTCAAATCAATTGCACGCGAAAGTTTTAAAGAAATTAACAAAAAATGAAATAAAGGTGTGATTAATGAAATTAACTGGAAAAATTTTAGTAGTTGATGATGATACTTCTTCACTAGAATTTTTTGATATTATGTTAACTAATCTCGGATTTGAGACCATAAAAGCATCTGATGGTTTAATGGCATTAGATAAAATCAGGATTCACAAACCTGATTTAATCCTTCTAGATAATATGATGCCTAAAATGAATGGATTTGAAGTTACCCAAATCATTAAGAAGGAAAATGATTTTAGGAAATTCCGTAACACTCCAATCATTATGTTTTCAGCATTAGATAGTGCTGAAGATAAAGTATTAGGCTTGGAAATGGGTGTAGATGACTACATCACTAAACCCTTTAATTTTAGTGAAGTACTCGCCCGTATACGTAATGTAATTCGTCATAAAGAATTAACCAATCAGTTTTTAAAAAGAGAACGCCGTCTGGCGATTTTAGAATCCTTAAACACTAACCTGATAGCTTTTACTCGCCATGCAAAACAGCCTTTAAATGATTTGCATGATGAATTTAAAAATATTGACCCTGCTAATAGTGAACAAATACAGCATCTAAAAGATAAGTATGAGACTTATTATAAAGAAGTAAAAGCTTTGTTAGAAGGAATAGAAGACGAGATTCTGGAAATCGAAAAAAAAGGTAGCAAACTTAAAGAAGAAGAACTTTCTTTAGAAGAATTGGAAAAAAGAATCAGTAAACATTTAGATGTATTACCTGAAAATGTTGTTGAGAAATAAATATTTCCACTCTATAAAATCATGACCACTTCAGTTAATCATAAATTAGCTTTAAATAATTATAAAAGAAAATAGAACAAGATTTGATCATATTTATATTATTCTATAAACTGCTGTTGATCCTTCATTGAATCGAAGTAATTAAATATGTTATTAGTAATAGATATTTATATCTATAAAATATGAAATAGATTAATAGATTAAGGCTGAAATACTATGTCCAATTTGTTAAAAAATTATTATAACAATAAAAAAATAAAAACCATTTTAGGGAAAAAGACTAAATTTGTGGGTAATCTTAATTTTGAGGAATCTATCAAAATAAATGGTAATTTTTCAGGGGTTATTAATGCATCTGGATTACTTATTATTGGTGAAGACGCTTATATTGAAGCTGATGTGGTTGCTCAATCAGTAATTGTTTGTGGTACCATTAAAGGGGATATTCATGCTAATGAACGAGTTGAAATGTTGCCAACAGGTAGAGTTTATGGAAATGTTAAAGCCAAAAAAATAAAAATTTCTGATGGTGTTATTTTTTATGGTGAATGTAAAACAATTAAATAACTGTTTATGTTTTATCAAATCAGGAGATGGTTTAAATGGATGAAGCTATAAATTTTAATGAAAAAGATGAGGAAAAAACAGAAATGTTGACTGAAGAGAAAGAAATGGATAATAAAACTGTCAAAACAGAAACCAAAAAAAGTACTCTCAAGAATACAAGCAAAGAGTCTAATCAAAGTGGAGTTGAAACTGAAGTAAAAAAACGAAGACCAAAAAAAGTAGTGATTGTTGAAACCAATCCTGCAAGTAGAAATGGTAAAAATAGAGATAATACAAAAAATAATGCTGACAAAATGTTATTAAATTTTGATGGTCCCAGGCTAAATATTAATGATTTAACAAATATGCCAATAAGTCAATTAAGAGATAAAGCTGATGAAATTCAAATCAATCTGGAAAATTTGAATTCCATGAAAAAACAGGATTTGATTTTTGCAATTTTGAAAAAGCATACAGAAAATGAAGGAACAATATTTGCTGCTGGTGTTTTAGAGATTTTATCTGATGGTTATGGCTTTTTGCGTTCAGTTAATTATAATTATTTATCTGGACCAGATGATATTTATATCTCTCCAAGCCAGATTAGATTATTTGGATTAAAAACCGGAGATACTGTTAGTGGACAAATTAGACCGCCAAAAGACGGAGAAAAGTACTTTGCACTTCTACGTGTAGAAAGTGTGAATGGTGAACCACCAGAAACTGCTGTGTCTCGTATCTTATTTGAAAATCTAACTCCTTTACATCCAGAAGAAAAATTTAATTTGTCCATTCATCCTTCAACCTGTAATTTAACAACAAGAATTGTTGATTTATTTACTCCTATTGGGAAAGGGCAGCGTACTTTAATTGTTTCTCCTCCTAGAGCAGGTAAAACAACCATTTTACAAACCATTGCCAATGCTATTACTGTTAATCATCCAGAGGTATATTTAATCATCCTGTTGATTGATGAGCGACCGGAAGAGGTAACTGAAATGCAGCGCAGTGTTAAAGCAGAAGTGATTAGTTCAACTTTTGATGAGCCTGCACAACGCCATGTTCAGGTTGCTGAAATGGTACTTGAAAAGTCTAAAAGATTAACTGAGCATAAAAAAGATGTCGTGATCTTATTGGATTCTATTACCCGTTTAGCCCGAGCATACAATCAGGTAGTTCCCACATCAGGTAAAATATTATCAGGTGGTGTAGATTCCAATGCTTTACATAAACCAAAACGTTTTTTTGGTGCAGCCCGTAATATAGAAGAAGGTGGTAGTTTAACCATTATTTCTACTGGTTTAATTGAGACCGGTTCAAAAATGGATGAAGTTATTTTTGAAGAATTTAAAGGAACTGGCAACATGGAGCTTC